>DAOSUG010000001.1:0-17343 GCA_035378545.1 Micropruina sp.
CTGGCGCCGCTGCTGCGCCAGCACGCGCGCGAGGCCCAGCACGCCGTCCACGCCTTGGCGCAGGCGCGTGCTCGCAGGGCGGGGGTCAGCAGTGTGCTGCCGCTGATGGTCTGCTTTCTGCCCGCTTTCATTCTCATCGGGGTGGTGCCGATCGTGGGTGGGGTGGCAGCCCGGTTGTTCTCGTGACGTCGCGGTGGCTCGGTGAACACAGCTCCGACCCGGTTGGCAAGGGCTTTCCACAAGGCGGTCGACGACATTGAACACTCGGCGGATCTCGGGCCCAAGCTGAAAGTGAGCCCCGGGGTGGCCGGGGCCGAAAGGAGCACAGCAATGTCCATGCAGACGTTGGCCGTTCCGCGTAGTGAACGCGGCATGACCACGGCCGAGTACGCGCTGGGAACGATCGCAGTGGTGTCGCTGGTCGGGGTGATCATCTCGGTCATCACCGGAGGTGGCCTCAGCAAAGAGATCTCCCAGGTGGTGAACCAGATCATCGACTGGATCCAGGACTTCATCAAGAAGCAGAAGTGATCCGAGTGGGGCGGCGTCCGGCCGCCCCACGCGGGCGCTGGGTAGGAGGAACCATGCGATCGAGAAACAGCCGAGGGTGGGTGGTGGGTGGGCAGGCCGCAACGGTCGCCCCCGCAGTCTTGCCCGGCTCTGCGATGGTGCCCGGTACAGCGGCGGTGCCCGGTACAGCGACGGTGCCGGGCAATGTGGCAGTTTCATGCACGGCACACGCGAGCGGCAAGCCAGGGGTGCCCGGCGCGGCGCCGGCTTGGGCCGCCGCGACGGTGCCCGGCTCTGAATGGGTTCCGGAATCTACGACGGAGCCGGGATCCGCAAGAGTGTTTGGTGCTGCGATGATGCCCGGCACTACGACTGTTCCCGGATCGATGGGGTCGGCGGGCTCCCGGCGCGCCCCGCGGAGCCATGGCTTCGTGCGGACCGATGGTGCGGTTGGCTCGACGGGTGCCGGCTCGGGCCGTGACGACGTCGTTGGTGTGCCCCGTACACCTCGGGCGGAGCGCGGCATGGTCACGGTCGAGGTGGCGTTCGCGGTGATGCTTTCGGCGGTCGTTGCCTTGGCGCTGTGCTACTTGATCGCTCTGGTGGTGCAGTTGGGCCAGCTGCAGGCAGTCGCAGGCGAGGTGGCTCGTCAGCATGCTCGCAGCGACACGGCCGCTGCTCGACGCGCGGCCGACGACGCACCGTTCGGCACGGTGGTGCGGGTCAGCAACAGCGGCTCCGACGTGGTCGTGGTGGCCGAACTCAAGTCCCAGCCCTGGGGGCGTTGGATTCCAGCCATGTCGTTGTCGGCCCGGGCCGTGGTGTTGAAAGAGGGGGTGTAACCGTGAGGAACCCGGGCGGTGGCAACCGGTTTTCGGCCGACGCTGCTGTGGGGGCCGGCTCGACCAGCTCCACTGGTTCGGTATGCTTGACCGGCTCGACTGGTTCGGCATGCTTGACCGACGCGCGATCCGAGCGGGGGGTGGCCGGCGTGCTCGCGGTGGCCACCGCCATGGCGCTGCTGACCGTCACGGCGGTCGGTGTGCTTGGCATGACGTACGCGGCCACGGCTCGATCCGTGCGGGCGGCGGCCGATCTGGTAGCAGTGTCCGGCGCGCAAGCCAACGGCCAGGGCTCTGATGCCTGCGACGAGGCAAAGCGAATCGCAGCCCGCAATCAAGTGGTCTTGAGCGGTTGTGCAGTCACCGGTGACCTGATCGACTACGTGGTCGAGGTCACGGTTCGACGAGACGTCGGCTGGCGGCTGCCCGGGTTGCCCGAGCGCGTCAGCGCGACCGCCTATGCCGGCAGCGTGAGCGGTGTGCCGTGATGCACCAACACCTGCAGCACGGCGATTGCGGCGCGACGGTCGAGCGGGTGATTGCCCGAGCCGCAGGCCGGCGAGACGACGCAACGTGGGCAGCCCTGCTCGCACTCGCAGGCGCGCAGCAGGTCCAGCGTCGCGGCCAGCCACCGCTCGGCCACCCGGTACGCCTCGTCGGCGAAGCCGGAGCCCCCGGGCAGGCCGTCGTGCACGAAGATCGTGGGTGCACCGGTATCGGGGTGAATGACGGTCGACAGGCCGCCGACATCACCCTTGTCGCAGGGGGCGAAACCGGGCAGCAGGCCGATGGCGGCATGTTCGGCGGCGTGCAGACCGGCCGCGAGCGCCCGATCGTCCAAGCCGTGCAGGGCGCGGTCGCGCTCGTGCAGGGTGAACCAGGTCGCGCGTGTGCGAAACGTTCGGGCGGGCAGGTCGAGGGGTGTCGAATCCCACACCGAGCCGGTGACAGCATCGCGCCGCAGGTAGCCGGTGACCTGCGAGGTCAGCTCGATGGTGCCGGCGAACAGGCTGCCGCTGCCGATCTCGCGCCGGCGATCGGTGCCGACCACACGCACGTCGGTGCTGCCCTGGGCCTGGGTGAACCATTCGGCACGCTGTTGCCTGCACAAGGCAACGCCGGCGCGCAGGTCATAGCTCTCCACCAGCCACTGCTCGCCCTGGTGCAGGTAGACCGCACCCTCGTGCACGGTTCGATCGGCGGCAGACGCGTCCACCTGGCCGATCACTCGTCCGGTGCCCGACTGCACGATCTCGATGCCGGTGCCGCCGATGCTGCGCAGATCGATCGCATCGACAGCTCGGTGCTGCGAGGTCCAGTACCAGGCCGAGCCACGGCGACGAAGCACGCCTCGCGTGGTCAAGTGCTCAAGCAGGGGCGGTATGCCGGGCCCGAAGAACTGCTGGTCGTCGGCAGTGACGGCGAGTTCCTGGGCGGCGGCGGCCAGGTGGGCGGCCAGCACGGCGGGCTGGCCCGGGTGCAGCACCGTGGTCTCGACGGGGGTGTCGAAGAGTGCCTCCGGGTGATCGCACAACCAGGTGTCCAGTGGGTCGGGTCGGGCGATCAGCACGGCCAGCGCGTCCCGTCCGTCACGTCCGGCGCGGCCGGCCTGCTGCCACAGCGCCGCCAGCGAACCGGGAAAACCGATGGACAGGACGGCGTCCATGCCGCTGATGTCGACACCGAGTTCGAGTGCGTTGGTGCAGGCGACGCCGCGCAGGCGCCCGCACGACAGGGCCGCTTCGAGTGCGCGACGATCGGCGGCGAGGTAGCCGGCGCGGTACGAGGCGATGCCATCGGGGTCGATGCTGTGCCGGCGTGCCTGTTCGGCCACCAGTTCGGCCTGCACCCGCGAGGTGGTGAAGGCGAGCACCTGGCCACCGGTGTCGACCAACCGGGTCAGCATGCCGGCCGCCTCACGATGCGCATCGCCATCGCCCTGCCAGATCACGAAGTCGAGGGCCGGGCGCGTGCTGGTGTCGGTTTCGACGGCCAGCACCGGATCGACGCCGGCGAGCCTTTGCAGGTGCTGGGCGGGCGCAGCGATGGTGCCCGACGCGCTGATGAACACCGGGTCGGCGCCATAGTGTCGGCACAGTCGCCGCAGGCGGCGCAACACCGAGGCCACGTGGGCGCCGAAGACACCCCGGTAGCGGTGCGCCTCGTCGATAACCACGTACCGCAGAGACCTCAACAGGCCCTGCCAACGCTCGTGGTTGGGCAGCACCGACCGGTGCAGCATGTCGGGATTGGTGAGTACGAAGGTGGCGAACTCGCGGGCGAAGCGGCGCTCTTCGGCCTCCGAATCGCCGTCAAGGGTGGTGAGTCGCCAGGCGGAGCCACCGAACTCGCGCGCCCGCCGGGCCTGGTCGTGGGCCAGAGCCTTGGTGGGCGCCAGGTAGAGCGCGGTGTGTGCCCGCGCGGCTGTCGCCCAGCGGTGCGGCGCCACGCCGGGCCGAAGCGTGCCTTCTGCGGTGGCGGCGTGAATGGGCAGCAGGTACGCCAACGACTTGCCGGACGCCGTCGACGTGCTGATGGCCACGTGTCGACCGTCGAAGGCCGCCTGCGCGGCGACCTGCTGGTGTTGCCACAACTCGGTGATGCCCTGCTCGGCCAATGTCTGCCGCGCGCGAGCCGACACCCAATCGGGCAGGTCGGCCGTGACCCCTGATCGCGCCGGGCGGTGATGCACGTGACGAACCTGCGGTTCGTTCGAGATCCAGTCCGGCACGGCCATCCCCACAGGTTGCCACGCCGCGCGGACAGAATCGCGCGCCGCGGCGACGCGAGTGCGGTCTGCCGCGGGTCGACGTGCGCGACGGGTACGCGTGCAATCGCTGGACTGTGGACCGGGTCGCCGCGGGTGACAAGGTGGCCGGCGACGGACTCGCGGGCTGCGACCTGGGTCGTGGTGAGCGACCGGTGTCTGCGAATGGGGGTTGCCGATGTAGAGGGTCGCGGTGTGAAGGAGGATCGGGGTGCTCACTCGAAGAGATCGGTGTCAAGGAAGTGCTGCAATGCGCGGCGTACTCGTCGTGGCCCGGCTTGCCCCGGGATCTCGACCCACCTAAAGATCCCGGCGTTCGCCGGGATGACGGGGCTCAGGATTGCGGCGTGCGCCGGGGTGACGACGGGACACGTCATTGAGTACCGGGGTCACGCCTGCGCGATCGGGTTCACAGTGTGCGGTGGGTGATCCGTCCGGCGCAGACCGTCAGCGTGGAGCGGGTGGTGCACAGGCCGCCGGCGGCCGCACGCGGGTCGTCGGCGACGGCGAGCGGGTCACGATCCAGCAACACGAGATCACCGGGGGCGCCGGGGGTCAGGCGGCGTCCGTCCACCGAGGCGGCCATGGCCTCACGGGGGGTGATCGACTGTTCCGGGTGCCACGCCGGCCGCTCGTCGCCGCTGCGATGAACCGCGGTCGCCATCGCGAGCCACGGGTCGAGCGGTGCGACCGGAGCGTCCGAACCAAGACGCAGGTCGACTCCGGCTCGCAGCAGGTCCCGCACCGCGAAGGCCATCGAACCCCGCTCGCCCCAGACTCGATCGGTCAGGTCGCGATCATCGAGCAGGTGCGCGGGCTGCACGCTGGCGCGCACGCCCAGGGTGGCCAGCCGGCGCGCGTCCGCCCTACTGATCAACTGGGCGTGCTCGATCGAACCGCGTGCACCGGTGGCGGCAAAGGCATCGATGGCTGCGCCGACCGCACGATCGCCGATGGCGTGCAGGGCCACCTCGAGCCCGCACTCCCGTGCCTGCGCCAGCAGGCCGACCAGGTCGGCGGCCGAGTAGTTTGCCTGCCCGCACGGGTGATCGGGGCTGGCCGCGCCATCGGTGTAGGGCTCGTGGGTCCAGGCGGTGCGACTGCCCAGCGACCCATCCGAGATGATCTTGAGTGGCCCCATGGTGACGAGGCCGCGGTCGACAGGCAGCCGGTCGGGGGTGCTGGGCTGTCGGCCGGCGACAGCGCCGGTACGTGCAGTCGCGGAATGCGGGCTGCCTGCACCCCGTGCGACGCTGCGCTGCCCAGGTACCGGCAGCGCGTCTCCGGTGCGCAGCCCGGCGTCGATCACGCCACGCAGCTGGTGCGGATACACCCCGGCCCGCACCCGCACGGAATCGGCCCCGGCGGCGATCCGGACCGGCCAGTCGACGAATGAGTTCTCGAACTCGAAATCCACCAGGCCGGTCACTCCGAGCGCCGCCAACCCCGCCAGGGGCGCCACGAAATCTGCAGGCGTGGGCGCGGCTCCGGGCAACTCGTCCAGCCGGCGTAGCAACTCGAACCACTCGTTCTCGCTGACCGGTCCGATGCGGGGTGCTGCGCCCAACAGCTGCAGGGCCCTGGAGTTGAGCCAGCCGGTGTGCGCGTCGCCTGAGACCAGCGCGACGGCCCGTCCGTCGCTCACGGCATCGAGTTCCGCGACGGTTCCCGGACGCGGCCAGCCTGCCGCGCGATAACCGAAGCCGAGCACCACGCGACCCGAGGGCACGGACGGCGCCGCGGCTGCGACTACGGCCAACACGTCGGCGGCACAACCGGCCGCGCCCAGCGGCAGCATGCGTGCCGTGCGCACCCATTGGCCCGCATGCACGTGCGCGTCCCATAGGCCGGGAATGGCCCACCGGCCCGCGGCATCGATCACCTCGACCCCGGACGGGGCCCGTACCTCCACGCCGACCCGGTCGATCACGCCGTCCACGATCAACACGTCCACCGGTGCCCCAGAACCCACGTCCGGTCGCGCCCCAGACGCCGCCGAACCGGCCCGGGCACCGTCAAGATCGACCAGGCGCGCTCGACGCACCAGCACAGACCCGCTCACTCGTGAAAGCGTAGAAGAATGCTCGACCGCACGGACGCACGACGACTCGCCGACGCGCTGCGCGCGGCCGGCTACACCTACGACGAGGTCGCCGCCAGGCTCGGCACCGAAGCGCTGGACGGGCTCGCCCGCAACGCCACCCTGCCAGCCGATCGCGCCCTCGCCGGTGCGGACGATCCGCAGGCCCTGCTGATCCGATGCTTCGCCCTGCAACAACCCGTGCCCACCGCCGGCCTGCGCGCCGCGATCGGCGAGATCGTCGACCGGCCTGAGTTGGTGCGTCCAGCCGACACCACCCGCGTCGACCGGCCCACGCTCGTCCGTGCCGCCGACACCACCGCCCGAACCGGGCCGCACGGCAGCAGCGAGGCCGCGATCGAGATCCGTCCCTACGCCTTCGATGACGCCGACGGCGAGCATGCCGGCTGGCTGGCCAGCGACCTCACCCCGATTCTGGACGGACGCGTGGCCCGGCCCCGCGCCGACTTCGTGCTCGGCCTGTCGCCGGCCAGCGTCACCCTGGCCCAGCTCACCATGCGCACCCCGGTCGCCCGCGCTCTCGACCTGGGCACCGGTTGCGGCGTCCAATCGGTGCATCTGGCCACCCATGCCGCCGCAGTGGTCGCCACCGACCTGAACCCGCGGGCCTGCGCCATGACCAGACTCACCGCCGATCTCAACGCAGTCGACCTCGATGTGCGGCAGGGGTCGCTGTACGAACCCGTCGCCGAGGACACCTTCGACCTGATCGTCACCAACCCTCCCTACGTGATGTCACCGCCGCAGGGCGAGCGGCTCGTCTATCGCGAGGGCACCCACACCGCGGACGGACTGATGCACGCCGTGGTCACCGGCGCGCCCGCGCGGCTCAACCCCGGCGGCGCGCTGCAGGTGCTCGGCAACTGGGCGATCACCGCCGACCAACCCTGGCAGGACCGGTTGGCCGGCTGGCTCGAACCCACCGGCTGCGACGCGCTGGTGCTGCAGCGCGAACGCCTCGACCCCTATGAGTACATCGAGCTCTGGCTCGCCGACGCGGGCCTGGTCGGCACCCCCGACTACGCCCGTCGCTACGCCGAATGGGCCGGCTACTTCGACGCCCTCGGCATCATCGGGGTGGGCCTGGGCTGGTTGGCGCTCTACCGCAACGAGCGCGACCAGCCGCACCTGACCATTCAGGACTGGCCGCATCAGGTGCACCAGCCGGTGGCCGGTGCCTTCGCGGAGTTCACGGGCGCCGTCACCGCCGCCCGCCGAAGCGACGCCGAGCTGCTCGCCGGCACCTTAACCACGGCCCCCGACCTGACCCAGGAGACCCTCGGACGCCCCGGCGCCGCCGATCCCGAACACATCGTGCTGCGCCGCACCGCCGGCTTCGGACGTGCCGTCGAGGTCGACGCCGCGCTGGCCGCCGTGATCGGCGCCTGTGACGGCGACCTGCCGCTGGGAATGCTGATCGAGGCGGTCGGCGGCCTGCTCGAGGTGAACGCCGCCGACCTCGTCGCCGAGCTGCTGCCGCGGCTGCGCACGCTGATCGCCGACGGCTACCTGCGCGGCTGATCCACTCGCCATCTGGCCCGCGCTGGTCGTCCGACCCGGCTTTGTGGCTACCATTCCCCCCGAGAGGCCGTCCCGGCCCCGACCCCCGCAGTAGGAAGAATCTCGTGGCAACAGCAGGCAAGAAGGCACTGGTGATCGTCGAGTCACCGGCCAAGGCGACGAAGATCGCCAGTTTTCTCGGCAACAGCTACGTCGTGGAATCGAGCCGTGGCCACGTCGCCGACCTGCCCACCGGGGCGTCCGAGGTGCCGGCGAAGTACAAGGGCGAGAAGTGGGCGCGCACCGGCGTCAACGTCGACAACAACTTCGAGCCGCTGTACGTCGTGCAGGCCGACAAGAAGGGCACGATCCGCGAGCTGAAGGCCAAGCTCGCCACCGCGGACGAACTGCTGCTGGCCACCGACGAAGACCGCGAGGGCGAGGCCATCGCGTGGCACCTGCTGCAGCAGCTCAAGCCCAAGGTGCCGGTGCGGCGCATGGTGTTTCACGAGATCACCCCGCAGGCGATCGCCGAGGCGGTCGCCAACCCGCGCGAGCTCGACACCGACCTGGTCGATGCGCAAGAGACCCGGCGCATCCTCGACCGGCTGTACGGCTACGAGGTCAGCCCGGTGCTGTGGAAGAAGGTGATGCCCAAGCTGTCCGCGGGCCGGGTGCAGTCGGTGGCGACCCGCCTGGTGGTCGATCGTGAGCGCGAACGCATCGCGTTCCGGTCGGCCGGCTACGCCGGCATCGAGGCCGTGCTGAATGCCGGCGATCAGGCCGAGCCGCCCACCTTCAAAGCCACCCTGCAGCAGGTCAGCGACCTGCGGGTCGCCGCCGGCCGCGACTTCGACGCCCAGGGCAAGCTGACCGGCAAGGGTCTGCTGCACCTGTCCGCCGAGCAGGCCAAGAGCCTGGCCGAAGTCCTCGAGTCGGCCTCCTACGCCGTCGCCTCCGTCGAGGCCAAGCCGTACACCCGTCGTCCGTACGCACCGTTCCGCACCACCACCCTGCAGCAGGACGGCGGGCGCAAGCTCGGCTTCACCGCCGAACGCACCATGCGGGTGGCGCAGGACCTGTACGAGCGCGGCTTCATCACCTATATGCGTACCGACTCGGTGACCCTGTCGGCCAGCGCGATCACCGCGGCCCGCGCCCAGGTCAAGCAGCTGTTCGGCGGCCAGTACCTGCCCGATCAGCCCCGCGTCTACACCTCGAAGGTGAAGAACGCGCAAGAGGCGCACGAGGCGATCCGTCCGGCCGGTGAGCACTTCGCAGCCCCGGCCGAGACCGGGTTGAGCGGCGACGCCTTCCGGCTGTACGAGCTGATCTGGAAGCGCACGCTGGCCTCGCAGATGAAGGACGCCGTCGGCGAGACCGTCACGGTGCGCATCGGCGCCACACTGCCGCAGCGACTGTCGATCACCGACGCCACCACCGGTGAGATCACCGAAACCGGGCGCTGCACGTTCGGTGCGTCCGGTCGCACCATCACGTTTCCGGGCTTTCTGAAGGCCTACGTGGTCGGGGTCGACGACGACGAGACCTCGGACGACGCGCAGGCCCGGTTGCCGCAGCTGGTGGCCGGGGCCCCGTTGAGCGCCGACGAGGTGAAGGCGGTCAGCCACGACACCCGGCCCCCCGCCCGCTACACCGAGCCGTCGCTGGTGGCGAAGCTCGAAGAACTCGAGATCGGCCGGCCGTCCACCTACGCCTCGATCATTCGCACCATCACCAGCCGCGACTACGTGTTCAAGAAGGGCTCGGCGCTGGTGCCCACCTGGTTGGCCTTCGCGGTCACCCGGCTGCTCGAGGAGCACTTTCCCAAGCTGGTCGACTACACGTTCACCGCTGCCCTCGAAGAGACCCTGGACGACATCGCGAACGGCCAGGCGGCCCGGCTGCAGGTGCTCAGCGACTTCTACTTCGGCCCGGAAGGGTCGGCCCACGAGGGTCTCACCACCCTGGTCAACGAACTGGGCGAGATCGATGCTCGCGAGCTGTCCACGCACCCGCTGGGCGATTCGGGCATCAACGTGCGCGTCGGCCGGTACGGCACCTACGTCGAGGATCCCGACGGCCGGCGAGCGAACGTGCCCGATGACCTGCCGCCGGACGAACTGACTGCTGAGCGTGCGCGCGAGTTGCTGGAGCAGCCGATGGGCGAGGAGCGCGAGCTGGGCGTCGACCCCGCCAGCGGTCACACCGTCGTTGCCAAGAACGGACGCTACGGACCCTACGTCACCGAAACCCTGCCCGAGGACGCACCCAAGTCGGCCAAGCCGCGCACCGGTTCGCTGTTCGCGTCCATGACCCTCGACACGGTCACGCTGGACGACGCGCTGAAGCTGATGAGCCTGCCCCGGGTCGTCGGCGTCAGCACCGACGGGGTCGAGATCACCGCGCAGAACGGACGCTACGGCCCCTACCTGAAGAAGGGCACCGACTCCCGTTCGCTGACCAGCGAGGAGCAGATCTTCGGCATCACGCTGGACGAGGCCGAGGCCATCTACGCCCAGCCCAAGACCCGTGGCGCCCGCACCGCGGCCGCACCGCTGAAAGAACTCGGCGCCGACCCGGTCAGCGGCAAGCCGATGGTGATCAAAGACGGACGCTTCGGCGCCTACGTCACCGACGGTGAGGTGAACGCGACCCTGCGCAAGAGCGATTCGATCGAGGCCATCACCGCCGAGCGCGCCGCCGAACTGCTGGCCGAGAAGCGCGCCAAGGGCCCCGCCCCCAAGCGCACCACCCGCCGGGCGCCCGCCAAGCGTGCGACCGGTGCGCAGGCGTCCGGCACCAAGGCGGCTGGCACCAAGGCGACCGGCGCCAAGGCGTCCGGCACGGCGACCAAGCGGGCAGCGAACACCAACAGCGCCACGAAGCGGGGCGGCTAGCCACCATGACCGACCTCAACGATGAGGTGCTACGCGTCGACCTGCCACCTGCGGCAGCCGTCGCGAATCTGACGGGTCCGGCCACCGGCATTCATCGGCTGGTGGCGCGTCCGCCGGTGCAGACCACGGCCATCGTGATCGACACCGACGATCACCGGTTGCTCGACTGGTCGATCGAGCTGTCCCGGATCACTGAAACCGGGCAGTGGGTGCTCCGGGCGCCGTTGTGGGCGCCTCCGTTGCAGGCCGAGACGATCTCGCCACAGGCCGAGGACGACCTGCCCGTCGACCTGGCCGACGTGCTGGTGCCGTTCCGCCGCGGCGGCATCCTGGGCCCCCGGCTGAGCGTCGAGACGCAACGGCGCCAGTTCACTCTCGAGGGCTCGGACGGGGCGGTGATCGGCGAGTTGAGCGACGAGCGTCACCGCATCGGGAGTCATGCCGGCCAGATGACGGCATACCGCAACGTCACCCTGAAGCTCGCCCGCCCGCGACCCGAGCACCTGCAGGCGATCACGGCCGCCTTCGTGGCCGCCGGAGGCGTCGTGGTCACCGGGTTCGAACCCCTGGCCGTCCGGCTGGGCCTGTCGCACCACGGTCGCGGACGCAGCGCGCTTTCGGCGAAGGTGCCGATCGGGGACTACGTACGGGCCCAGTTCGAATCGCGCTGGCGCCGCCTGTTGCGCGCCGATCTCGAGGCACGCACCGGCTCGGGCGACGACGGTGCCCTGCGCGAGAACGTCGCTGCCCTGCTGCAGGAGTTGGTGGGGCTCGAACCGCTGCTCGATGCCGACTGGGCTGAGCAGGCGAAACAGCACGCCGAGGCGGCGTCCGAGACGACGCGCCCGCTGCAGCACACCCAGCGCTGGCTGCGCATTCTCGACCTGCTCGCGACGGCCAGCACGTCACCGCCGGTGCGGGTGGCGGCGGAGCGGCTGACCGGTCCGGTGCTCGCCCAGGAACTCGAGGCCGTGGTGCAGACCCTGCTCGACCAGTGCCGCACCCTGGAGCCCTATTCAGAGGACGCGCGCTGGTCGCGCGCCCACCAGCTGGCGGGGCGTGCGGTGACGCTCAGCATGCTGGCGCGCGACGTGTTCGGCAAGCCGGCCAAGCAGCTGCGCAAGCACCTGAGCCCGATCAGCGAGGCCCTGGCACACACGCTGCGTCCGGACCCGGTCGCGCTCAAGCGTGACCTGCATGGCCTCAGCACCGCTGAAATCTTCGCGGCCGGACGAGCCTACGAGCGCACCGTGCTCTCGGTGGACTACGCGCGCGAGAGCTTCGTCCGCGAATGGCCGCAACTGGGCGAGGCGCTGCGTCCGCACGTGATTCGGCCCAGGGCTCCGCACACCCCGGCGCGTCCGGGTGCTGTGGCGGCACGTCCTGCTGCGCCGGGCCGGGCGGTCGAGCCGGCCTCGGACGCCTCCGTGCCGATACCTGCAGCCACGTCGGCGGCGGTGCCCTCGTGAGCGGCGTCTTCGTCGTCTTCGAGGGTGGGGACGGAGTCGGCAAGTCAACCCAGACCAAGCTGCTGGCCGAATGGGCCATTGCGCAGGGACGCACCGTCCGGGTCACCTTCGAGCCCGGCGACACCGCGGTCGGACGCAGCGTCCGCTCCATCGTGCTCGACCCCGCCACCGGTGACCTGGACGCCCGCGCCGAGGCTCTGCTGTATGCCGCTGACAAGGCCCAACACGTGCATGAGGTGGTGCGTCCGGCGTTGCGGCGGGGTGAGCTGGTGGTCTGCGACCGTTACATCGACTCGATGCTGGCCTATCAGGGCGCGGGCCGGGTGCTCGACCTCGACGAGGTGGCCGGCATCGCCGAATGGGCAACGGACGGCCTGGTGCCCGACCTGACCGTGCTGCTCGACCTCGACCCGGCCGAAGCGGTCGGGGCGATCGAGCAGCCCGACCGGCTCGAACAGGCCGGCGCCGACCTGCATCAGCGGGCGCGGCGGTTCTTCCTCGAACTCGCGAGCCGCGAGCCCGAGCGCTATCTGGTGCTGCCCGCCCGCGAACCGCGAGATCGCATCGCCGCGCAGGTGCAGCAACGCGTCGGTGAGTTGTTGTCGTCGGCGGCTGGCAGAATCGCCACATGAGCGTGTGGGCCGACCTGGTCGGGCAGCAGCGGGTGGTCGACGTGCTGCGCCGGGCCGTCGCGGGTGGCCCGCACGCCATGACCCACGCCTGGCTGATCACCGGGCCGCCGGGCTCGGGGCGCTCCAATGCCGCGCGCTCGTTCGCGGCCGCGCTGCAGTGCGCCGAGGGCGGCTGCGGGGTCTGTTCCTCGTGTCGCACCGTCTTGTCGGGGGCGCATCCCGACGTCACGCTGGTGCGCACCGAGCAGCTGTCGATCGGCGTCGACGAGGTGCGCGAGCTCGTCCGACGGGCCGCCATGTCGCCCACCATCGGGCGCTACCAGGTGCTGGTGGTCGAAGACGCCGACCGGGTGACCGAACGCGGCGCGGACGCGCTGCTCAAAAGCATCGAAGAGCCGGCGCCCCGCACGGTCTGGCTGCTCTGCGCACCCACCTCGGACGATGTGGTGGTCACCATCCGCTCGCGCTGCCGCGCCGTGCACCTCGCCACGCCCAGCAACGCCGCTGTGACCGAGTTGCTGGTTCGGCGCGACGGTGTGCCGCGCGAACTCGCGGCCTTCGCCGCACGGGTCGCGCAGGGCCACATCGGCCGGGCCCGCATGCTGGCCCGGCACGAGGCGGTGCGCATTCGCCGCTCCGACCTGCTCAAGCTGCCGGCTCGGCTGGTGTCGTTGCCCGACTGCCTGACCGCAGCCGCCAACCTGGTCGAGGCGGCGGCCGACGAGGCCGCGGCCACCACGGCCGATCTGGACGCCCGCGAGAAGGCCGAGCTGTCCGAGGCGCTCGGGTTCGGCACCAAGGGTGCCCGGCCGCGCAACGCGCAGGCGGCGCTTCGCGAGCTGGACGATCAGCAGAAGGCGCGGGCCAAACCGCTGCAGCGCGATGCCCTCGACCGGGTATTGACCGAGCTGACCACGTACTACCGCGACGTGCTGTGCGTGCAGACCGGTGTCGGCGCCGAACTGATCAACGCCGAGGTGCGGCCCGAGATCGAGGCGATGGCCCGGCAGCATGCGCCCGAGCGCACCCTGCGGCGCATCGACGCGATTCTCGAATGTCGCACCGCGCTCGAGGGCAACGTGGCGCCGCTGTTGGCCATGGAGTCGTTGATGATCTCGATCGCCGTCTCGATCTGAGACCTGTCCATAATCCTCGACCTATCGATGGTCGAGCTTGACCAGACCCCTGCGACCAGGGCGTGTCGCATAACCAAGGGCGTTCCGCGAGGACGTGCCCAGTGCATCTGATCGAAAGGCGGAAGACGGGTCGATAGTGGGTCCTATCGCTCAGGATGACAACGCAGCGAGCGGGCGTACGGGGCGCGCGGCAGCGCGGTCAGGGTTATGCGACACGCCGAGATGTCTCGACGCACTCGGGCCCCGAATCGCGTGCCAATCAGCCCTTCACTGGGCCCGAGGTGGTGGTGGCTGTGGAAGGTTCGCCGCTTGGCGGAGCCCGTCCGCGGTGGGCGTCCGAACCTGCAGTGCAATCGCCGTGCGGCGAGTGTCGCTGGGCGGCCCGGTGATGCTCGGCAGGCACGATGGAGGTCAGCCCTGCGGAGGAGAACCATGTCCCACACCGTCGACGACGAGCAGACCTCGCCGTATTCGCCCGAGGCTGCGGCGGGCGAGGCCCGCACACCCACGCTGCCGCAACCGCCCCGATTCGATGATCTGACGCCCGAAGAGGCGAACCGGGTGCGGTTGATCAGCGAGCAGTTCGCGCCCAAGCTGAGCGACTTGCAGGAGGGCCAGGACGCCCCGCAGGCCGCGTCCGTCCGGCCGGATCAGCACGCGCAGCAGGCCGCGTCCGCCTGGCCGGTTCAGCACGCGCAGCAGGCCGCGTCCGTCCAGTCCGGTCAGGACGCCCCGCAAGCCGCGTCCGCCTGGCCGGATCAGGCCGCGCAGCAGGCCGCGTCCGCCTGGCCGGATCAGGCCGCGCAGCAGGCCCCGTCCGCCCAGCCGCAGCTCTATGCACCGCAGGTCGCGTCACCGCAGACCGGGCAGGCCGATCAGCCCACGCGCCAGCAGGCGGTCGTCGGGCAACCTGCTCCGGCTCCGCAACAGGACTAGCAGGTGAACCGTCCGCAACCAGCGGTCGAGGCGGCGGCGCGTCCGCAGCAACCCGTGGACAACCAGGCGACACGTCCACAACCAGCGGTCGAGCAGGCCGCTGCGGCTGCCGGGGTGAACGAGCAGGCCACCCGTCCGCAACCCGCCGTCGTGGCACATCAGAACGACTCGATCTTTCGGGCACAGAGCGTCGCGACGCCGTCCGATCCCCCCTCGGCCGAACAGCAGAAGCTCGACGCCGAGCGTGCCGCCCGCCGCGAGGCCCGCGAGCAGGCCCTGGCACAGCCCGATGTGCGCACGGTGGCCGCTCCCGAGCCGATCGTGGTCACCCGACGCACCACGGACCGGTTCCTGGGGTCTTTCGCCTTGTTCGTGCTGCGCCTGGTGGTGGCCGCGATCCTGGCTGTTCGGGGGCTTGGCATCGTTACCGACCTCACCTCGGCCGAGGCGTTGTTCGCCACCACGATCCTGCCCGAGCCGCGGATCGCGGCCATTGTGACCGGCTCTGCCGCCCTCGCCATCGCGGTCGCGTTGGTGTTCGGCCTGCTGACCCGCGTGGCGGGCTTGGGTGTGATGCTGATCGCCGGTGGTGCGCTGGCGTTCGTGCTGTGGGGCAACTGGAGCCCGTTCGTGGCCGGACGCGCCGGCTTCATCGGCGAGCTGGAGCTGTTGCTGGCGGCCGTCGGTCTGGTGTTTCTCTGCGTCGGCGCGGGCGGATTCAGCCTGGATCGGAGCTTCCGTAAGAGCCGCGAGAAGGACCGTCCGGCCGATCAGGCACTGTGAGAGCCACCTCGGTGCAGCTTGGCGCCCGCCGCTAGATTGTCGTGGTGCGCACTCTCTTCCGCTGGGCGGCCGCGGCTGTCGGTCTGACCATGCTGGCGGGCTGTACGCCGTACCTGCCAACCTCGCCGACCGCGTCGTCCTCGCCGGCGACCAGCGCACCGGCCACCGGGGCGGCTTCGCCTTCGGCGACTGCTCCGGCCGGCGCGGTGATCACGGTGTCGAGCGTGCCGGGCCTCGAGATCGACCGGCCACGACTCGCCGACCCCTCCGTCGAACCGGAGGGTTTCGCGGACGCTCCGGCGGGCGAGGGCCTGGCGGGCTACCTCGACCAGCGCGTCCGGTGGAGCACCTGCGCGCAGGAGTATCAGTGCGCCCAGATCCTGGCTCCGCTCGACTACGCCAACCCGTCCGAGCAGGCGATCACGCTGGCGCTGGCCAAGAAGCCGGCCACGAAGTCGCCCAGGCTCGGCACCCTGTTCGTCAATCCGGGCGGCCCGGGCGCGTCCGGACGCAACCTGGTCACCTACTTCGCCTCGGCCGGGCTCGAGCAGTACGACATCGTCGGCTGGGATCCCCGCGGCACGAACGCGTCCACGCCCGTGCAGTGCTTCGACGACGAGCAGACCGAGGCTTTCACCAGGCTCGACTCGTCGCCCGATGACGCGGCCGAGACCGAGGCGTTGATCGTCGGCACCTACGACTTCGCGCAGTCCTGCTGGCAGCACAGCGGACGGCTGTTGCAGCACATCTCGACCGTCGACACGGTGCGTGATCTCGACCTGATGCGCGAACTGCTCGGTGACAAGCTGCTGAGCTACGTGGGGTACTCCTACGGCACCCAGATCGGCTCGTACTACGCCGACCTGTTCCCGCAGCGGGTCGGCCGGCTGGTGCTCGACGCGGCGGTCGACATCACCGACGACGACTCCGTGATCCAGGCCATGGGTTTCGATTTGGCCCTGGGCAACTTCGCCACCTGGTGCGCCCGGCAGGGTTGCACGCTCGGCACGTCCAAGGACGCGGTGCTGAAGTCGATCACCGACTGGCTCGACCGGCTGGATTCGGCGCCGGTTGAGGTGGGGGACCGCACGCTCACCCAGAGCCTGGCCGCCGCCGGTGTGGCCTCGTACCTGTACGGGGGCGTGCCGGCCTGGAAGTCGCTGAGTGCCGATCTCGAGGCTGCGATGGACGGCCGGGGCGCCAACCTGCTCAAGGCGGCGGACTCGCTCAACGACCGTAACCAGGACGGCAGCTTCGGGTCGCTGTTCTACTCGTTCCCCGCGATCGGCTGCGCCGACGGCTACGACAAGGGCGTGACCGAGGCCGAGCAGCGCTGGGTGGCCGACCAGAAGAAGGCGCCGATCTTCGGCAAGTACTTCGGCCCCGGGTACACCTGTCCGCTGTGGCCGGTGCACAGCACGATCCAGTTCAAGCCGACCGGCTCAGGTGCCGCGCCGATCGTCGTGGTGGGTGCGACCGGTGACCCGGCCACCCCGTACCAGAACGCCGTCACCATGGCCAAGCAACTGAAGTCGGGGGTGCTGGTCACCTACGAAGGCGAGGGACACGGCACGTTCGGCGGCAAGTCGACGTGCGTGGACGCTCTGGTGATCGACTACCTGACCAAGGGCACGGTGCCCACCGACGGGGTGAGGTGCCAGTAGGCGTGGGCCCTCGAATCGCCTCGGCCTCGGCTGCTGCCCTATAGTTGGACGGCGCCGGTGCGTCCGGCAGGCCGCCTTAGCTCAGTTGGCAGAGCGATTCACT
>DAOSUG010000002.1:0-17062 GCA_035378545.1 Micropruina sp.
GTCGTCGTTCTCGACCAAGCCCGGCACCTGGGTCAAAGACATCGAAGTCAAGGAGGGCACCGCAATGGAACAGCCACTGATCACGGGGGTGGCCCACGATCGCAGCGAGTCGAAGATCACGGTGGTCGGGGTGCCCGACCGGGTGGGTGCCGCCGCCGAGGTCTTCACCGCGGTGGCAGAGGCCGGGGTGAACATCGACATGATCGTGCAGAACCAGTCGATCGCCAACGACAACACCGCGATCACGTTCACGTTGCCCGGTGGCGACAAGCTCACCGCGCTCGACGCCCTGCACGGCGCCCGCGAACGCATCGGCTTCGTGGACACGCTCTACGACGACGCGATCGGCAAGGTGTCGGTGATCGGGGTCGGCATGCGGTCGCATCCAGGCGTGTCGGCCACCTTCTTCCGCGCATTGGCCGAGGCCGGCATCAACATTCAGATGATCAGCACCTCCGAGATTCGAATCTCGGTGGTGGTTGCGCTGACCGACGTGGACGCCGCCGTGCGCGCAGCCCACACCGCCTTCGGGCTCGATTCGGTCACCGGCGAGGCCGTGGTCTACGCGGGCACCGGGCGCTAGCGCGTCCACATCGCTGGTCGGGGTGGTCAGCGCCTGCCGCCAGTGGCGTGCCCGCAGCCGACGTGCAGAACGAAGCCGGACGCTGCACGCGGATCGCTGATTGTCGGGACCCCCACACCAGCGTCCGTCGACCCAGCCACCCCCCTGCCGGTGATCGTCCGTGACGCTGCCCGGGCCAGGTGAAATGGCTTGCGTTGCAACGCGGGCAATGTCAACGCGGGCAATGTCAATGCGGGCAATGTCACCCGGCGCGGGCGACGTCACACCGGGGCCGTCATCGCAGTCGACCGGCCGCATGATCTGACGTTGCGCGGTGCAGCGCTCATCGCGCGTGGACGGACCCGCGCAACCAGCCCTTGACCGCGCAACGACGCGCGGTCCTGGGCTCATGCCGCGTGAACGGAGCCAGGAACCGTCCCCGACTCCATTCACTACCGGTGTCTCGACACGCTCGAGCGCGGGCAGTGAGCCACCCGAGGCCCCGGCCCAACACAGGCCAGGGATTCTGAATTCCTCCGCAGGGGTCGCGGCCGTTGTCGGCGTGTCGCGGGTCGAGGAGTGGACTGGGGTCGAGATTTCAGAACGAGCGATCCCTGGTGGCCGAGACCGCGACCGCGACCCCGCTCAGGTCAGCCCATGCCGCTCCCTGGCCGTACTGGTCACCGTCTGCAGAAAGTCGCCCGCGCCGCTCGGCGCGCCGGCACCCAGCCAGCCGGAGGGCACGTCGGCCACGGCCAACTCCACGCCGGTGTCGACCAGCACCATCGGCAGGGTGTGCATCACCGTCGAGGGGTAGCTGACCATCAGCCGTCCGACCGGGCCACGTCGCACCGCGATCTCGAGCGGCACGTCGGGGTGCACCACCTTGAGCTTCGTCGCCGTGGCGATCCGTGCCAGCTTGGCCTCGGATTCACGGCGGTGGGCGAAGTAGCGCCCGGCTCCGAATCGCTCGGTGACCGCCTGCACGCCGACCAGGTAACGCTCTTCGTTCACCACCCCGGTCTCGACCAGTGAGGTGCCGATCACGTCGACGGCGTCCTTGATCTTGGGCGGGCCGAAGCGGCCGCGGGTCCAGGCGAAGGTGTTCGCGGTCTGCGTGATCCCCTCGGGCGCCTGCACCGGCATGGCGGTGAACACCTCAATGCTCCGTTCGTCGCGGGTGGACGGGCTGAAGAACTGACGGGCGTGATCCGACAGCAGGTCGACCACCACGTCACGTCCGGTCTCAGCCAGGTGCCAGCGGGCCAGGCGTTCGCCCCGGGTCAGCTGCGAGATGAACGAAATGGTCGCGGTGCCGTCGTCCACCACCACGACCTCGGCCACATCGGCCAGCGGCAGCACCGCCTGCACGAACCGCGAGAACGGGTCACCCACCACCAGCCGGCTCGCCTTGGCCAGCCGCGGGAACAACTCCCACGCCACCGCCACCAAGGAGGCCGCCGACCTGCGCGGTTCGTACCAGGTGGCGGCCAGCCCCGCGTCGCGGGCCAGGTCGGCCATCGCCTCGAGTTGCAGCCGGGTGGTGGCTTCGCGCGGCGGCAGCAGGGCCAACCTGGTCTGCTTCTCGGCCCCGTGATGGTGCGCCCACTCGATCACGTTGAGCAACTGGGCCGGGCTCTCGACCAGTGCCAGGGTGTCCCGCTTGTGCTTGCGGTGCTTGGTGGCCATGGCCGGCTCAGGCCACCTGCGTCGCGGCGTCCGCCACCACGCCGGGCACCCGGCGCAGCTTGCGCATCGCGGCGTACTCGCCCTCGTAGACCCGTTTGACGCCGTCACCGAGCGCCTCTTCGATCACCCGGACGTCGCGGACCAGCCGGCTGAGGCCGCCCGGTTCGAGCGAAGCGGCCTGGTCGGAGCCCCACATGGTGCGATCGAGGGTGATGTGCCGCTCGATGAAGCAGGCGCCGAGCGCCGCCGCCGCCACGGTGGTCTGGAGACCGCGTTCGTGACCCGAGTAGCCGATCGGCACGTTGGGGTACTCGGTGCCGAGGGTGTTGATCATGCGCAGGTTCAGTTCGCTGTTCTCGGCCGGGTAGGTGGACGTGGCGTTCACCAGCACCACGTTGCTGCTGCCCAACACCTCGACGGCGTGACGGATCTGCGACGGCGTCGACATACCGGTGGAGAGAATCACCGTCTTGCCGTACGCGCGGCATGCGCGCAGCAGTTCGTCATCGGTCAGGCAGGCCGAGGCGATCTTGTGCGCCGGCACGTCGAAGCCGTTCAGAAACTCGACGCTGGGCACGTCCCAGGGCGACGCGAACCACTGAATGCCCTTGTCGCGGCAGTACTCGTCGATCACCCGGTACTCGTCCACACCGAACTCGATGCGGTGCCGGTAGTCGATGTAGGTCATCCGGCCCCAGGGCGTGTCGCGCTCCACGTCCCACTGGTCACGCGGCGTGCAGATCTTCGGGGTGCGCTTTTGAAACTTGACCGCGTCAGCGCCGGCCTCCAGCGCGACGTCGATCAGGGCCAGGCAGGTGGCGACGTCGCCATTGTGGTTGAGGCCGATCTCGGCGGTCACGTAGACCGGGTGATTGGGGCCGACGGGGCGGTCGCCGATCAGGCGTTCGCGGGTGGTGTGGATCATGAGGTGAGTTCCTTTCCGAGGATCCAGGAGGCGATTTCACGGACGGCTCCGTGACCGCCGGGCACAGAGGTGACCAGCCGCGCGGCATCGCGCACGACCGGATGAGCGGAGGCGACCGCGACCGGCCAGCCGACGACCTCGAAGCAGCCGAGGTCGTTCACGTCGTTGCCCGCGTACAGCACCCGGGCGGGATCGATGCGTTCGGTGCTGCACCAGTCGCGCAGCACGGTGCCCTTGTCGTCCACACCGTGGATCACCGGCACGCTGAGCTTGCGGGCGCGGGCGCGCACCACCGGGTTCACCTCGCTGGAGAGAATCAGCACCGGTATGCCGGCCCGGCGCAGCGCCGCGATGCCGAGGCCGTCGCCGCGGTGCACGCGGACCTGCTCGCTGCCGTCCGAGCCGACCTGGGCCGAGTCGTCGGTCTGGGTACCGTCGAAGTCGAGGACGACGGCGTCGATCTCGCTTCTGCCCGGCACGGACGCAGGCACCTCGACCAGGTGCGCCAGGGTGCGCGCCCGCTGCAGGTCGGAGGTTTCGTCGATCTCGAGCACCCGCGCGGGGTCGGTCTCGATCAGCGCGGTGGTGCCGAAGAACCGATGCCGGTGCTGCCGAAATCCGTCCGCCGACATGGCGTAGACGGCGCCGGTCTCGAGAAACTCCGGCTCGCGGTCCTGGCGGCGGGGACGGGTCGCCTTGTCATGATTGACGCCGACCGCGTTGCCGGCGGCGTCGCGTCGCCAGAGAAACCCGTGACTCTGCGCGGCGGTGAAAGCGGTGTCGGCGCCGCCACGCACGGCCTCGACGCAGGCGGCGACCTCGTCCGGGGTGAGAAAGGGGCTGGTGCACTGCAGCATCACCAGCACGTCCACACTGTCACCGGTCAGTCGCTCGAAGGCGTCCAGGGCGTGCAGCAGCGCCGACTCGCTGGACGCCTGGTCGCCGGCCAGTTCGTCCGGCCGCCTGATCACCAGGGCACCGGCGGACTCGGCGATCGCGGCGATCCGGTCGTCGTCGGTTGAGACAGCCACCGCATCGACGCGTCCGGACGCCTGCGCCGCACGAATCGCTCGGACGACCAGTGGCACACCGGCCACCGGCGCCAGGTTCTTGCCCGGAACACCCTTGGAGCCGCCGCGGGCCGGGATCACCGCCAGCGCAGTCATATGCCCGCCAATCGCCGCAGGGTGGGGGCGACGGTGTCGACGCCCTGTCGATAGGCCGTGCGCGCAGCCCGTGAGACCAGGGAGCGCACCGCGTGGGGCAGGTCGGCGAGCAGGGCGTCGTCGGTTTCGAGCGCGTGCCCGTGCCCGTCCAGGTCGTAGCGACCCAGCAGTTGCGGCACCATGCCAGGAGCGTTCTGCATCGAATAGAACGGACGAAGCGGTGGCCGGACCTGCTCGGGCAGCCGCGCGGCCAGCGCGGCCCGGGCCTGTTCGACAACGTCACTGGCGCCCAGCCCTCGCGAGCGGGCCCAACCGGAATCGACGGTGGGCAGCAATCCATCGTCCAGGTCGGCGAAGCCGGCCAGGCAGCCGGAGCCGATGAAGTAGTGGTTGCCCAGCACCTCTTTGATGCCGAAGTCGGTCAGGATCGCGGTCGGGATGCCGCGGTGCATCGCCTCGACAGCCGCCGTGGACGACACCGTGACCAGCAGGTCGGTGCGTTGCAGCACCTCGCCCATGTTGCCCTGCACGATGCGAAAGTTGGCCGGCGGCTGCGTGCTCAGCTTGGCCGCAAGCCGCTGGTAGGGGTGGTAGTCGGCGTGCGTGCTGCGCTCGCCCAACGCGCCACGCACCTTGAGCAGCACCTCGCGGTCGGGGTGCAGCCGGGCGTGCCGAAACAGCCGGCGCAGCACGAGTTCGCGCTCAGCACGGGTGAGCGGCACACCCGGCTGCGCGGCGAACGTCACGGTGAACGGCCCGTCGTGCGGACGCGCCGAGTCAGGTTCACCCAGAAACGGCAGCACCGTTTCGAGCACCACGGCCGGGTCGGCGCCGGTGCCGTCGAGCAGCCGGCGAAACTCCTCTGCGTCGGTGGCGCTGTTGGCCAGGATCACGTCCGAGCCGGCCCGCAGCAGCAGTCCCTCGGCGAGCTTCTCGTACACCACGCCCACGTAGCCGCTGATCACCAACGGACGGTGACCCGCCCGCGGCCACCGGCGGGCCAGGCCGTGCAGCACCGCCTGTACGGCACCACCAGGCAGGGCGAGCACGAGTGCGTCCACCTCGTCGAGGTCGTCCAGTTCGAGGAAGTCGGGAACACCGCCGACGACGTCCGGCTGAACCGTCACCCCCGTGTCGGCCAACTGCCGTGCCGAGGGAACGCTGGCGCTTTCGAGCAGCAGCCCGGTGTGCGTCGCAGCGGGAAACAGCTGCTTGGCCGTGAGGAATCCCCACTTCCAGCGGCTGTCGGTGTCGGCCAGCACCAGTACCCGGATGGGCGGCGTCTGGACGGACGGGTCTACTGCGGTCATGTTTCGACGCTAAGTAGCCCGACCGACACGATGGCCAACGAGAAGCAGATGTCTGGTGAACTCCTGCCAACGTCCGGGTCACGGCGTTCGGTTGCGGCCGCGGAGTTCACCAACACGTCATGGTGGCGTTGCCTGGCGGACACCGGAACCGGACAGCATCGATCGAGTGCGGGTCGCGGGGGCGTCCGTCGAACGGAGGCCGAGCCGATCCGAAGGAGTCGAAGCTGTGAAGTTGTCGGTGATCATTCCCTGCTACAACGTGGCCGAACAGTTGCCAACGTTGGTGCGCAGCCTGCAGGGCAACCTGCGCCGCGACTTCGAGTTCGTTCTGGTCGAGGACTGCTCCGCCGATGACACCCCGAGCGTGCTGGCCGAGTTGATCCCCACTGTGCCGGGAGCGCGCCTGGTACAGCATGACCGCAACCGTGGTATCAGCGCGGCACGCAACAGCGGCCTCGCGGTCGCTCAGGGCACCTATCTGGTGTGGCTCGACTCCGACGACTGGATCGGGCCGGGCTATCTCGACCAGTTGGTGCGGGTGATCGAACGGCTCGGCTGTGACTTCGTGCGTACCGATCATGTGCGAGTGCTGGGGCGGCGACGCACCATCGTGCGGTCGCCGGAATCGCGCCGCAACCTCGTGCTGCCGCCGCGCACCGGCATCGCGCCCCCGTTTCGCTCCACGTCGGTGGACTACCCGAACGTGTGGGCCGGCATTCAGCATCGCCGGCTCGCGACACAGGGCCTGCTCACCTTCGACGAAGACCTGCGCACCTGCGAAGACCGGCACTGGATCTGGCGCATGCATCGCGACGCGCAGTCGTTCGCCACGGTCGGGCTGCTCGGCCTGTTCTACCGGCAGGGGCTCACACAATCGCTCAGCCACATCTCGAGCCCGGACCAACTGCACTTCCTGGACGCCATGCAGAAGGTCGTCGACGAAACGCTGGCCGACCCCACCGGCGAACCGTTGCTACTCAAGGCGGTCGACGCCTACTGCGCGCTGATCAACTTTCACCTCACCAAACGCGGCCGGCTCACCCCGGCCCTCCAGCGTGAGCTGATCCGGCGCAGCATCCTCGCTCTGGACGGCCTGCCACAGGACCTGCTCGACCAGGCGCTCAAAGAGGGCGCACCGAGACGCCGCACGCTGCTCACCCGGATGCGCCGCAACCCCCAGTACCTGAAGGAGGTCGCGTGATCCAGCTGTGTGTCGCCAGCACCCTGTATGGCACCGCCACCCTCGCCGCGGCCGTCGATGCCGGCCTGCTGGGAACGCCCGAGCGACGGGTGCTCGTGATCAGCAACAACGCCGAGGCGCCGGAGGCCCAACCCGGCCCGCAGGCCCAGCCCGGGTTCGCCGAGTTGGCCGGACGCTTCGACGCCGTGGTGTCGTGGAACGACGTGGTGTACCCGTTTCACCCCACCCAGTGGCGCCCCCGCGCCAGCGACGCGACGCTGTGGGAGCGGCTGGTGCGGCAGGCGTGGCAGCTGGACGAGGGCCCCCTCGAACTGGTCATGGAGTCGATTCAGGCGCCGCCCGCCCTCGCCCTGGCCGGCCTGTTTCTGGACGCCCCGATCCGGCTCTACTCCGACGGGCTGATGACCTACGGCCCCACCCGCCGGGTGCTCGGCGATCAGATCGGCAGCCGGCTGATGCAGGTGCTGTACCTGGAGCTGATTCCGGGCCTGGAGCCTCTGGTTGCGCACGAGTACGGCCCGGCCACCATGGCGATTCCGCACGCGGCGATGGCCGCGGTCCTCGCCGAGGTGACGGCCGCGACCCCCGCCACGCCCGGACTGCCCAGCGGCTGTGCGCTGATCGTGGGGCAGTACCTGTCGGCCGCCGAACTGATCAGCGAAGACCAGGAGCGCGCCCTCTACGTCGACATGGTGCGTCGGGCGGTGGCCCTGGGTCATCGCGACATCGTGTTCAAACCGCATCCCACGGCTCCACGGCACTGGCAGCAGCACCTCAGTGCCGCGGCGAGCGCCGAGGGCGCCCGGCTCAGCTTCGTGACCACGCCCGCTCTGGCCGAGGTGCTGTACGAACGGCTTCGTCCGGCGGTGGTGATCGGTTGCTTCTCGACCGCATTGCTGACGGCCTCCGCGTTCTACGGGTTGCCCGTGGGACAACTCGGCACGGCCCTGTTGTTCGAGCGGCTCGCGCCCTTCGCCAACAGCAACCGGGTGCCGGTCGTGCTGGTCAGCGCGCTGGTGCCCGATCTTGCGGCCGGCGCGACGCCCCGTCCGGTCAGTACCGACGCCGCCGGCGGCATCGACGCTCTGCGGCGGCTGGTCGCGACCCTCGCCTACTGCATGCAGCCGGCGATCTGCGACGATCTGCGAGGCATCGCGGTCGACGAACTGCGCACGAAACCGTCCGTCTACCGCCGGCTGATCTCGCGCGGACGGCTGGCCCGCCTGGGTCTGCCCGGCGCCCCTGTCGACCTGAGCTTTCTACTCGGCAACCGGCATGTGCGGCGTGGGGCCCAGGGCCTGCTGGCAGCGCCCAAACGGGTGCGCCGCAAGCTGGCCCGCGCGCTGAACTGAGCACCGAGCTTTTCGCCGGTCGGCTTGCCGGGCCCTTTGCTTGCGTCATCCCGGCCTATTCCGTCATCCCAAGACTCACAGCCGGGATCTCTCCGCGTCGAGACCATGCCGCGGGTCGAACGTCCAGGAACCCAGTTCACCCGCATCACCCGTAGCCAGCCACAGCGCAGGCCGAGAACGAACAGCGTTGAGAACCGTCCGCAACCCACGTCACGGACGAGCGTCGGCCCGGCCCCTGACGAGACCGGCCGCTGCCTACTCGTTGACCAGCAGCACGTGCAAGGTTCTCGGCCCGTGCACGCCCTCGACCCGGTTGAGTTCGATGTCGCTGGTGGCGGACGGGCCGCTGATCCAGGTCAACGCGCGCCGTTCATCAATGGACGCTTGCAGCCGCGCGACGGCCTCGGGTACGTCCGAGACCACCTGGTCGGCCCGGATCACGCAGACGTGCAGGTCGGGCACCAGTGACAGGGCGCGCCGGCCCTGGTCGGCATCGTGGTCGAGCACGATGGTGCCCGTCTCGGCGATACCCACCCGGGAGGCGGTGACCACCCCGCCGGTCGCGTCGAGCTCGGCGTGGCTGAGCACCGGATCGTCCGTCACCACCGCGATGCCCGCCGCCGCGACCGCCTCATGCCATTCGCGCGGGGCGCCGGCCGGCACCACCGCCGAGGTGGCCCCGTGATCGGCCAGGGCGTTGGCGATGCGTGCCGGCAGCTCGGCCGGCACCACCCAACTGACGATCGCCTTGTAGTCCTCGACGCGCTCAACGAACAGGCCGATCATGTCGTCGGCGGCCGTGTCAGGACGCTGCCCGTACTGCCAGTTCACCTCGACGTCATCGGCGGCCGACACCTTCGGCACGTCGACCAGTGCGGAGCGGATACGGCCCAGGATGGCCTCTTTGCTGCTCATCATGCGTCTTTCTGCTCGGCGTCGCCCTTGCGCTTGGCCTTCTCGTTCTTGACCCACCAGTCACGGAAGGTCTCGGTCGGCGGCTTCTTCAGGTCGCGAGCACCGGTCCAGGCGCCGGTGCCGGGAATGTGGCCAACAGTCGCGCCGGGCCAGACCGCACCGAACAACTCCGCGCCCTTCTCGAGCGTGCCGAACCGGCTGCCCTTGCCCATCACCCAGCCGCCGGCCTTCATGCCGATGCTCCAGGCGCTGGGCCCGTGATGCTCTTCGACCACCTTGTTGCGCAGGTGCACCAGCACCTCGGGAATGTTGATCCGCACCGGGCAGACCTCGAAGCAGGCGCCGCACAGCGAGGACGCGTACGGCAACGACTGATCGACCTCGGACGCGGTGCCCCGCAGCTGGGGGGTCAGGATGGCCCCGATCGGGCCCGGGTACACCGAGCCGTAGGCGTGCCCACCGACCCGCTCGTAGACCGGGCAGATGTTCAGGCAGGCCGAGCAGCGGATGCAACGCAGCGCCTGCCGTCCGACCTCATCGGCCAGCACCTTGGTGCGGCCGTTGTCGACCAGCACCACGTGCACCTCCTGCGGGCCGTCGCCGGCCTGCACGCCCGACCACATCGAGGTGTAGGGATTCATTCGCTCGGCCGTGGACGAGCGCGGCAGCAGTTGCAGGAACACCTCGAGATCGGCGAATGTCGGCAGCGTCTTCTCGATGCCGACGATCGAGATCAGTGTCTCGGGCAGGGTCAGGCACATGCGTCCGTTGCCCTCGGACTCGACCACCACCAGCGTGCCGGTCTCGGCGATGGCGAAGTTGGCGCCGCTGACGGCCACCTTGGCGCGCAGAAACTTGTTGCGCAGGTGGACGCGTGCCGCACCGGCCAGCATGGCCGGGTCGTCGGTCAGCCCCTCGGGCGGCGGGGTGCCGTAGCGGCCCATCTCTTCGAGAAAGATCTCGCGCACCTCTGATCGGTTGCGATGGATCGCCGGCACCAGAATGTGGCTCGGACGGTCGTGGCCCAGTTGCACGATCAGCTCGGCCAGGTCGGTCTCCCAGGCTGCGATGCCGGCCTCTTCGAGCGCCTCGTTCAGGTCGATCTCTTGCGTGGCCATCGACTTGACCTTGACCACCTCGTCGGCGCCCTTGGATCGGGTGATGTCGATCACGATCTGGTTGGCCTCGGCCGCGTCGTTGGCCCAGTGCACGATGGCACCGTTGGCGGTCAGGGACGCCTCGAGCTGCAGCAGGTAGTCGTCCAGATGGCGAAGTGTGCGGTTCTTGATCGCCTCGCCGGCCAACCGCAGGTCCTCCCAATGCGGCAACTCGTTGACCACCTTGACGCGCTTGTTGCGAATCGTGGTGGTGGCGTGCCGCAGGTTGCTGCGAAGTTGGGCGTTGGCCAGCTCTTTCTTCGCGTTCTTGGGAAACTTCGGCATGCCGATCAGGGTGACCGGCGGCGGCGCGGGGGTGCGGCGCTCGTGAGTCACCGCGGTGTCCTGCACGGTCTTGGTGCGATCGGGGCTCATCGCACGCCTCCTGCCTGGGTGGTCGCCGAGCCGGCCGGCACGAGGTCGGCCTCGGTGCTGGCCAGGATCTCGGCCAGATGGATCGTCTTGACGCCGGCCTCGTTGCGGCTGAGCAGCCCGCCGACGTGCAGTAGGCAGGAGTTGTCGCCGGCAACCAGGTATTCGGCCCCGGTGTCGAGCACGTTGCGCATCTTGTCGGTACCCATCGCGACGGAGGTGTCGGGGTTCTTCACCGAGAACGTGCCGCCGAAGCCGCAACACTGATCCGAGTCGTTCAGCTCGATCAGCGTGAGCCCCTTGACCGCCCGCAGCAACTTGTAGGGGCGATCGCCGACCTTCGTCACCCGCAGTGAATGACACGTCGAGTGATAGGTGACGGTGTGCGGAAAGTAGGCACCGACATCGGTGACCTCGAGCACGTCCACCAGAAACTCCGACAGGTCAAGGGTCTTGGCGACGATGGCGTCCACCTCGCGCTGCAGCCCGGGATCGCCCAGCCGCTTCGCCAGCATCGGGTGCTGGTCGCGCACCGAACCGATGCACGAACCGGACGGCCCGACCACCCACTCGTACGGACCGAAGGTGTCGACGAAGTTGCGCACCGACGGCATCGCCTGCTTGAAGTAGCCGGTGTTGGTGAACATCTGGCCGCAGCAGGTCTGCTGCAGCGGAAAGTCGACGGTGCAGCCCAGCCGCTCCAGCAACCGCAGCACGGCCTTGGGGGTGTCGGGGAACATCATGTCGTTGATGCACGTGGCGAACAGGGCCACGGTGCCGGTCGGGACGCTCATCGTCCTCCTCTGCGGTCGATACTGCGCGGGCGGGTCGGCAGAATTGCTGGAGAAGTGCCGATCGATGCGCGATCTTTCTTGTGGTTCGTCCGAACCACTGCGCACGCGGGTCTCGACGAGCTCGACCAGCGATTGATCACCGCTTCCTTAGGTCAGTCTGCTGCACGATGCCGGGGTGCGTAGCGAATCGGGTCAAACGACCGAGCAATGATCTGCCGGATCTCGTCCAGTGAGCCGACCCGGCCGTGCGCCCGGGCCTGAACCAGCACGTTGCCCAGCGCCGTCGCCTCGATCGGGCCGGCCACCACCGCAAGGCCCGAGCGGTCGGCCGTCAGCTGGCACAACAGCTGGTTCTGGCAGCCGCCGCCGACCACATGGATCTGCTCGACGCGCACCCCGGACAGTTCCGCGGCGGTCCGCACGGCGGTCGCGAAGTGCTCGGCCAGGCTCTCGATGATCAGCCGGACGATCGCCACGTCCGAACCCGGCTGGGGCAGGCCGCGCTCGTCCAGCCACTCGCCGATGCGCACCGCCATGTCGCCCGGCGGCAGGAACCGGTCGTCGTTGAGGTCGACCAGGTGCGGCGGTGCGGGCACTTCCGCAGCCGCGGCCAGCAGGGTGCCGAGGTCGGCCGAACCGCCCCTGGAGCGCCAGACCCGCAGCGTCTCCGACAGCACCCACAGGCCCATCACGTTGTGCAGAAACCGGGTGGTGCCGTCCACGCCGCCCTCGTTGGTGAAGTTGGCCGCTCGTGCGGCATCGGTGAGCACCGGGGCGGGCAGTTCCACGCCGACCAGGCCCCAGGTGCCGCACGAGATGTAGGCGGCGCGGGTGGGGTCCATCGGCACGCCGACCACCGCTGCGGCGGTGTCGTGGCTGGGCACCGAGACGACGTCCAGGCTCTGGCCGATCTCTTCGACCAGCGTTGGACGCAGCGACCCGACGGTGACCCCGGGCTGAACGAGTGCGGGCAACAGGCCCTCCGGGTAGCCCAACCGGGCGATCAACTCGCGGTCCCACTGCCGGGTGCGGGCGTTCACCAGGCCGGTGGTGGACGCGTTGGTGTACTCAGCCACCTGACGTCCGGTCAACCAGTAGGCGAGCAGGTCGGGCACCAGCAGCAGGCGCTGCGGGTCGCGCGGGCCGTCCCCGCTCAGGTCGGGTTCGGCGGCCAGTTGGTAGAGCGTGTTGAAGGGCAGAAACTGCAGGCCGTTGCGTCGGTAGAGCGCGTCGAAGGCAATCGTGGCGTGCACCTTCTCGACGCCGCGGGCCGTCCGGGCGTCGCGGTAGGCGTAGGGGGTGCCGACCAGACCGCCACCGCCGTTGAGCAGCCCGTAGTCGACGGCCCACGAGTCGATGCCGACCGAGGCCAGCGGATGCCGCGCGGCCGCGTCGTGCAGGCCGGTGAGCACCTCGCTGTACAGGCCGAGCAGGTTCCAGTGCAGCCCGTCGGGCAACTCGACGACGCCATTGCCGAAGCGGGCCACCTGCTCAAGCTCGACCCGTCCGTGCGCGAGGTGGCCGACCATCACCCGTCCGCTGCTCGCGCCCAGGTCGACCGCCCCGACGCTCAGTTGCGTGGTGGCCACCGGGTCACCGCAGGAACGCGGCGGCAACGCCGGCGTCGACGGGAATGTGCAGGCCGGTGGTGTGCGACAGGTCCGAGGTGCACAGCACGAACGCGGCGTTGGCGATGTTCTCGGGCAGCACCTCGCGCTTGAGCAGGGTGCGCTGGGCGTAGTACTTGCCCAGATCGCCCTCGGCGACGCCGTAGACCGCGGCGCGCGAAGCGCCCCAGCCGCCGGCGAAGATGCCCGAGCCGCGCACCACACCGTCGGGATTGATGCCGTTGACCTTGATGCCGTGGCCGCCCAGTTCGGCCGCCAGCAGCCGCACCTGGTGGGCCTGGTCGGCCTTGGTGGCCGAGTAGGCGATGTTGTTCGGGCCGGCGAAGATCGAGTTCTTGCTGCTGATGTAGATGATGTCGCCACCCAGCTTCTGCTCGATCAGCACCTTGGCCGCGGCCTTGCTGACCAGGAAGCTGCCCTTGGCCATCACGTTGTGCTGCAGGTCCCAGTCGGCCTCGGTGGTCTCGAGCAGCGGCTTGCTCAGCGACAGCCCGGCGTTGTTGACGACGATGTCGAGGCCGCCGAAGGCGAGCACGGCGGCGTCCACCGCGGCCTGCACCTGGTCGGGCTTGGTCACGTCGCAGACCAGGCCGATCGCGACGTCGGCGTTGCCGATGCCCTCGGCCGCCGCCTGCGCCTTCGCCAGGTCGAGGTCACCGACCACGACGCAGGCGCCCTCGGCGGCGAGCCGCTCGGCGATCGCCTTGCCGATGCCGGACGCGGCGCCGGTGACCAGCGCGATGCGCGTGGCCAGCGGCTTCGGCTTCGGCATGCGCTGCAGCTTGGCCTCCTCAAGCGCCCAGTACTCGATGCGGAACTTCTCGCTCTCGTCGATCGGGGCATACGTCGACAGGGCTTCGGCGCCGCGCATCACGTTGATCGCGTTGACGTAGAACTCGCCCGCGACCCGGGCGGTCTGCTTGTTGGCGCCGTAGCTGAACATGCCGACGCCGGGGATCAGGATGATCAGGGGGTCGGCGCCGCGGATCGCGGGGCTGTCGGGGGTGGCATTGCGCTCGTAGTATCCGGCGTAGTCGGCGCGGTATTCCTGGTGCAGTTCGCCCAGCCTGGCGATGGAGTCCTCGACGGAGGCGTCCGCGGGCAGGTCGAGCAGCATCGGCTTGACCTTGGTGCGCAGAAAGTGGTCGGGGCAGGACGTGCCCAGCTCGGCCAGCGCCGGGGCGTTCGCTGAGGCCAGGAAGTCGAGCACCACCTCGGCATCGGTGAAGTGACCGACCATGGCCCGATCGTGGCTGGCGATGGCGCGCAGGGTGGGGGCCAGCGCGGCGGCCTTGGCCAGCCGCTCGTCGGAGCTCAGCGCCTCGAAGCCCGGCCGGACGGCGCCGAACGGCTCGGCCTTGCCGTGCTCGGCGATGTAGGCGGCGGCAGTGTCGATGATCCACAGGGAGTTGGCCTCGCACTCATCGGTGGTGTCCCCCCACGCGGTGATGCCGTGCCCGCCCAGGATGCAGCCGATCGCCTGCGGGTTGGCGGTCTTGATCGCGGCGATGTCGAGCCCGAGCTGGAAGCCGGGCCGGCGCCACGGCACCCAAACCACCTTGTCGCCGAAGATCGTCGGGGTGAGCTCCTCGCCGTCGGAGGCGGTGGCGATCGCGATGCCGGAGTCGGGGTGCAGGTGGTCGACGTGCGGGGCGTCCACCAGGCCGTGCATGGCGGTGTCGATGGACGGGGCCGCGCCACCCTTGCCGTGCAGGCAGTAGTCGAACGCGGCGACCATCTCGTCCTCGCGGTCGATGCCGGGGTAGACGTTCACCAGCGAGCGCATCCGGTCCAGCCGCAGGGCGGCCAGGCCGGCGGGGGTCAGCGTGCCCAGGTCGCCACCGGAGCCCTTCACCCACACCAGTTCGACCGGCTCGCCGGTGACCGGGTCGGTCTCGGTGCCCTTGGCGGAGGTGTTGCCGCCGGCGTAGTTGGTGTTCTTGGGATCGGCGCCCAACCGGTTGCTCCGGCTGATCAGCTGGTCGACTGCCACGTTGGCCATCAGGTCACTCCTGTGTGATATTGAATCGTTTCAACTCAGGGTAACGCGGTTCTTTGCCGTCCGTCAAGGAGCAGCGGCGGAATCGTGCCGTCGGCATCGTGCGGGTCATCGCGCAGCACCACGTCCAGGTAACGCGCGAGCAACGTCGCAAGACCAGCAGGTGGGGCGATCAGAGGCTCCTGCGGAAGCCCGCTCGCGAGCTCGGCGAGAACGAGCTGCACCAGGTCCGCACCTCGAGGACTGAGGGTGACCCGAGCCACCGCGTCCCTGCCCTGCCGCTGCTCGACCAGCCCGTCCGCCGCCAGTGGGGCCAAGGTGCGCCGGGCCAGTGCCGGGTCCACCGCCTGCGCCCGCGCCAGTTCGCTTACCCGGACGCCCTCGCCGCCGGACACCCCGGCAGGCTGCTCGGCCAGGTCCATCAGGGCGAAGAAGGCCGGCTCGGGCAGGTCCACCCCCAGGCCCCGGACGATCCGATGGACCTCGTCGAAGCGTCCCACCTGCGTGACCAGGTCGCGCACCACGTTGGCGAACCGGATCATGCCAGGGGTGGCGAACTCCGCCCGGTCCAGCGGACGCCAGGCGTACCGATCGTGCGGCTCTACCGAACGGTCCCACAGGTCGAGGTTGACGGCGGCGAACCAGCGTGCGAGGGCGTCGCGATCGGCCTCGTTCCAGCCGAGCACCGGCTCGGCGTACCGCAACGGCCACTCGTGGTTCCACCGGGCCAACGCTGCGGCGGCATGCTCGGACAGGCCGATCAGCGTTCGGCGCCGGTCGCGCGGATCGGCGAGCCGGATCAGCTCACCGCGCCCCTCGAGCTGACGGCACGCCCGTGAGAGCATGGGAGCGCCGACCCGTAGGTCGCCTGCCACCTGCCCCAGCGGCACCAGGTCGTGACCGTTGATCGACATCAGGACCAGGAGTTCCAGTCCCGACCCCTCAAGACCGGTGAGGCGCTTGACGTGGCGTCTGGCGCGCGGCCCGATCGCGGCCCGTCGGACGCTGACGACGAAAGCGGCCGTCAATCGCTGCAGTTCGGTCGGCGGCACTCGACCATGGTCGCGCACTCTCGCCCCGCGCCGGTCCCGCCGCGCCACTGATTCGGCCAGCGCACGCTCGGACTTTGGGTAACCAATCGTCGCGCACACCTTGACCGACCCCCGTTCACCCGCCTACTCTCGAGTCGGCCCGGTTGTAACGTTTCACTCCTTCGCGCTCCATCTCACGCGCGTACCGACTTCTCCCTGCGTCGTGACCCACAAGGCTCACGCCCCGACCCGAACCACGCCACACAACCCGGGCCACTGGAAGCCCTTCGCAGCGCCCGTCGTCACAGTGATATCGATCAGCGGCGCGACGACCACCGTCTCAACGAGGAGAACCATGCCAATACAGTCCCGATCGAGGGCACGGTCGCTGACCGTCCGAGCCCTTGCCGTCGCGCTCCTGGCGGGTGCGGCGACCACCGGCGCAGCCCCGCCGGCCGGCGCCGAGACGCCACGACCGGATCCCCGCCACAGCCCGCCCGCGGCGTCCGGTTCGAAGGCGTCCTTCGCCAATCCGGCGCTCGCCGACCGTCCGCTGTACCGGTTCTGGAACTCCGGCGGCATGATGACCGCCGAGTCCATCGCCGCCCAGGTCGCCCAGATGAAGGCCATCGGGGCCGGCGGGTTCGAGGCCAACCAACTGGCCGGTATTCCCGGCCTCAGCAGCATGCCGGGCTACGACGCGGCCACGCACGCGTTCGGTACGCCGGAATGGACGCGCGCCTGGACGCAACTGTTCCAGGCCGGCACCGCCGCGGGCCTCGAGGTCAGCCAGATCTACACACCCGGCTGGTCGGCCGGCATTCAGGGCATCTCGCCGGACGCCAAGGGCACGGCGAAGGAGATCACCTTCGGCTCGGCGACCCTGGACGGCGGCGCGACCTTCAACGGCGCCCTGCCGACCGCACCGCTGCCCACCGGCGTGACGAAGCGGGTGCTGCAG
>DAOSUG010000003.1:0-16234 GCA_035378545.1 Micropruina sp.
GCCCACCGGAACGGGCGAGTCAGGCGAGTTGAGCTTCCAGATCCTCGACGCTGACGGGACTGCGCTGACCGCGTACGAGTCCTCGCATGAGAAGGACCTGCACCTGATCGTGGTGCGCACCGATGGAACCCAGTTCCGGCACGTGCACCCCACGCTCGACGAGGCCACCGGCACCTGGACGACCTCCTGGGAGTGGACCGAAGCCGGCAGCTACCGGATCTATGCCGACTTCGTGCCGGACGTCGCCGACGGCCCCGACAAGGTCACCCTGACCCGCACGGTCGACGTCGCGGGCGCGTTCACCCCGAACCCGGCGACCGCCACGTCGACGACAAGCGAGGTCGACGGGTACACGGTCACCCTCGATGGGGACCTGACCGCGGGGGAGAGCTCCGAGCTAACCTTGTCGGTCACCCGTGACGGGCAGCCAGTCACCACCCTGCAGCCGTACCTTGGGGCCTTCGGGCACCTCGTCGCGCTGCGCGATGGGGACCTGGCCTACCTGCACGTGCACGCCGAAGGCGACGACCCGCAGGACGGCGACACCGCCGGACCCGACATCCGATTCGCGGCCGAGGCGCCTACCACCGGCCGGTACCTGCTCTACCTCGACTTCCAGGTCGACGGGCAGGTCCACACCGCCGAGTTCGTCGTGGACGCCGGGCACGGCACCGGCGACACGGACACGGACGACACACACAGCGACACGGGCGACGGTCACTGACCGCCCCGCGGTGATCTGAGAGAAGAAGGAACACCATGAGCACCACAGCCCCCGCAGAACAGACCGCGGACTCCGCCGTCGAACTCCAGATCGGCGGGATGACCTGCGCCTCCTGCGCGATGCGGATCGAGAAAAAGCTGAACAAGCTCGACGGCGTCGCCGCCACGGTCAACTACGCCACCGAGAAGGCGAAGGTCACCATCCCCGCCGGATACGACCCGGCCCTGCTGATCGCCGAGGTCGAGAAGACCGGCTACAGCGCGGCGCTTCCGGCCCCGAAGAAGGCCAAGAACGACACCGCCGAGGGCGGGGACGCGGACGATGCCGACCCGGAGCTGACCAGCCTCCGCAATCGGCTCATCGTCTCCATCGTCCTGAGCGTCCCGGTCATCGCGATGGCGATGGTCCCCGCCCTGCAGTTCACCTACTGGCAGTGGGCGTCGTTGGCGCTGGCGGCGCCGGTCATCGTGTGGGCGGCGTTCCCGTTCCACAAGGCGGCGTGGGCGAACCTCAAGCACGGCACCGCGACGATGGACACGCTCATCTCGATGGGCACGACCGCCGCGTTCCTGTGGTCGCTGTACGCGCTGTTCTTCGGCACCGCCGGCACCCCCGGGATGACGCACCCGTTCGAGCTCACCCTCGCCCCCTCGGAAGGAGCCGCGAACATCTACCTCGAAGTCGCCGCCGGGGTGACGATGTTCATCCTCGCCGGCCGCTACTTCGAGAAGCGGTCCAAGCGTCAGGCCGGCGCCGCGCTGCGCGCGCTGCTCGAGCTCGGCGCGAAGGAAGTATCCGTGCTGCGCGACGGGGTGGAGACGAAGATCCCGGTCGAGGACCTGCAGGCGGGGGACGAGTTCATCGTCCGCCCGGGCGAGAAGATCGCCACCGACGGTGTCGTGGTTTCCGGCACGTCCGCCGTGGACGCCTCCATGCTCACCGGCGAATCCGTCCCGGTCGAGGTCGCCGAAGGCGACCCCGTCACCGGAGCCACGGTGAACGCCGGCGGACGCTTGGTAGTTCGCGCCACTCGGGTCGGCTCGGACACGCAGCTGGCGCAGATGGCCAAGCTCGTCGAGGACGCCCAGACCGGAAAGGCTGAGGTGCAGCGCCTGGCCGACAAGATCTCCGGCGTGTTCGTCCCGATTGCGATCCTCATCGCCGTCGTCGCGATGGGGGCATGGTTGGGTGCCGGGTTCCCTGTCGCTGCCGCGTTCACCGCCGCCGTCGCCGTGCTGGTCATCGCGTGCCCGTGCGCCCTGGGTCTTGCCACGCCGACCGCGCTGCTGGTCGGCACCGGCCGCGGCGCGCAGATGGGCATCCTGATCAAGGGCCCGGAAGTGCTGGAATCCACCCGCAAGGTCGACACCGTCGTGCTCGATAAGACCGGCACCGTCACCACCGGCAAGATGACCCTGGTCAACGTCGTCACCGAGCCGGGCACCGATGCGGACGAGCTACTCCGCCTCGCCGGTGCACTCGAAGACGCCTCCGAGCACCCCATCGCGCAGGCGATCGCGAAGGGCGCCACCCAGCAGACCGGCACCCTCCCCACCGTGGAAGGGTTCACGAACCTGGAAGGCAAGGGCGTGCAGGGTGTCGTCGACGGACACGCACTCATCGTCGGCCGGGAATCGCTGCTGGCCGAGTGGTCGCTGCGCCTGAGCGCCGAGGTTGCCGCCGCGAAGGCGCAGGCCGAAAGCGAAGGCAAGACCGTCGTCGCCGTCGGATGGGATGGTGCCGCTCGCGGCATCCTCATCGTCGCCGACACCGTCAAGCCGACCAGCAAGGAGGCCATCGCCCAGCTCAAGGCACTCGGCCTGACTCCGGTGCTGCTCACCGGCGACAACGAGGCGGTCGCCCGCCAGATCGCCGCCGAGGTCGGTATCGACCAGGTCATCGCCGAAGTCCTCCCGAAGGACAAGGTCGATGTCGTCACCCGCCTCCAAGGCGAGGGAAAGGTCGTCGCGATGGTCGGAGACGGTGTCAACGACGCCCCCGCGCTCGCGCAGGCCGACCTCGGCTTGGCGATGGGAACCGGCACCGACGTCGCGATCGAGGCCTCGGACATCACCCTGGTCCGCGGCGACCTGCGCAGCGCCGCTGACGCGATCCGGCTGTCCCGCAAGACCCTCGGCACTATCAAGACCAACCTGTTCTGGGCCTTCGCCTACAACACGGCCGCGATCCCGGTCGCAGCCCTCGGTCTCCTCAACCCGATGCTCGCCGGTGCCGCCATGGCACTGTCCAGCGTGTTCGTCGTGGGCAACAGCCTGCGTCTGCGCGGATTCAAGAGCATCGCCCGCTGACCGGGCAACCCGGCAGCACCTACCACCCACATCGGAAGGAACACCACCCATGTCCAGCTGTTGCAGCACCAGCGCCCCCGCCCCCGGCGGCCGTGAGAACCTCCTCGACGCCGCCGGTGGCGCCGACATGACCACCTGCCCCGTGATGGAGGGCACCCCGGTCAACAAGGCCACCGCCGTGGCGGCCGGCCTGTTCCGCGACTACGAGGGCGAGCGGTACTACTTCTGCTGCGCCGGCTGCGGTCCCGCGTTCGACGCGGACCCGGCCCGCTACGCCGCCGCCATGGCCTGAGCCTCACTCCCGGTGCCCACACACCCCGTGCGGGCACCGGGAGACCGGACCCTTCATGACCTCCACCATCGCGGCCGCCCGCGAACCGGGCTACATCACCGACCCCCGCACCTACCGGAACCGGCTGCGCCGTCTGGAAGGGCAGATTCGCGGGCTCACCGGGATGATCGAGCAGGAACGCCCCTGCATCGATACCCTCACCCAGATCTCCGCCACCCAACGCGCGCTCCAGGGTGTCGGTCTCGCCCTGCTGACGGACTACCTGCGCCACGCGCACGCCACCGGCACCCTCACCGACGACACCGTCCTTGATGCCGCCTCGACCGCGATCACCCAGCTGATCCGGTCCTGACCCTGCCCTCCTCGCAGCGCCGCGACCCCCGTACCCCGGAAGCGAACTGCACCTCATGCCCACCCACCATGTCCTCATCCTCGGGGCAGGAGCAGCCGGCGTCGCCGCCGCAACAGCCCTCGCCCGCCACGAGGACATCCACGTCACCCTGGTCGGCAGAACCCACGAGACCCCGTACATCCGGATGCACATCACCGGCGTCGCGTTCGGTCCCACCTTGCCCGAGACCATCCACGCGCCGCTCCCGCCCGTCACCGTGCTGGCAGACACCGCCACCCACCTCGACCCGATCAGCCGCATCGTGCACCTCGCCTCCGGCGCACAGTTGCGCTACGACGCGGTCATCATCGCCACCGGCAGCCGCCCGGACACCCTCACCCCGGGCCTGCCCGGGCGGCACACTCCCGCTGCACGGCACCAGGTCGTCACCCTGCACAGCATCCAGGACGCCCAACAGATCCGAGAACACCTCACCCGCACCGCCGGGCCGTCCCGGGTCGCGATCTACGGCGGCGGATTCACCGGCGCGGAGACCGCGTCCGCACTCCACGCCGCCGGACATCACGTCGCCCTCATCAGCCGCTCCCGCATCCCCGGGCGGGCCTCCTTCGGCGCGCAGATCGCCGCCCACATCACCGGCATCCATCGCGGCAAAATCACCACATTCCTGGGCCGCACGATCACCGCCGTCCGTGACAGGAGCCCGCTGCTGGGGATCACCCTGGATGACACCACCACGCTCTCCGCCGACCTGCTCATCACCGCCCTCGGCAACGCCCCCACCGCACCGGGACCGTTCTCTTCCGGGGTGCCTGTCGATGACCGGCTGCGGAGCACTGCCCCGCACGTGTACGCGGCCGGCAGCACCGCCATACACCGCGACGACCACCTCGGGATCTGGCGCCTGGATCACTGGGCCGACGCGGCCGCGCAAGGACAGCACGCCGCCGCCGCGGTGCTCCACGACCGCACCGGCGCCGCCGACCCGGGACCCTACCGTCCTCGTAGCTCCTACACGTCACTGATCCACGGCACCGCCATCACCGGCATCGGGTACACCATGACGCCCGCCACCGAAGGACAGGGCCCAGGACCCGGCACCCTCGTCACGCACACGCTCAACGGTGCTCTGGTGGGGGTGAGCGGTGTCGACGCGGTCGCCACCGTCCACGAAACCGCCCAGCACCTGCACGAGAGCGCCGCATGACCGCCGCCACCCCTGTGACCCCGGCCACTCGTGCCCGCGGCGGGTTCTGTCTCGCCGTGACCGGCACCGTCGTGCTAATGGCGGCCGCGTCGGCGCCTTCCCCGTTCTACCCGCAACTCACCGAGCAGCTCCAGCTGCCCCCGGTGGCCACCACTCTTATCTTCGCGATCTACGCCATCCCGCTGCTGCTCGCACTGCTGACGCTCGGGTCGCTTTCTGACCGGGTCGGGCGTCGCGGCATCCTCACCGTCGGATCGGTGGCCCTGTCGGTGAGCCTGCTGATGTTCTGGGCCGCCGATTCCTTCCTGCTGCTGCTCGCCGCCCGCGCCCTGCAAGGCCTGGCGGCGGGACTGCTGGTCCCGGTTCTGAACGCCATGATGGTCGACCACGAACCCTCCCGCTGGCTGGGGGCGGCCGCGCTGGCCAACACCGTGGCCCCCATGGCCGGTCTCGGGCTCGGGGCGCTCACCGCCGCTGGACTGCTGGACCTACCCGGCATCGACGCGGGCACCATCTTTCTGCTCCTCGCCGCGGTGTTCCCTCTCCTCGCCGCCACCGCCTGGACCATTCCCACCCCACCCGTCCTTCCCGGGGACGCGGGACCGGACCCACGGGCCCGGCGGGTCTCGGCGGCGACGCGGCGGCGGATCATCGTCTCGGTCGCCCCCGCCATCATCGCCGGGTGGGTCACCAACGGTCTGTTCCTCGCCCTGGGACCGGGGATCATCGCCACCCGGTTCCACGCCGACACCTACCTGCACCAGGCCGGGTCCATCATCATCCTCGCCGCGGCCGGGGTGGTCGCCGCCACCGCACTGCAGGGGGCCACCGCCCGGCGGATCAGCGTGTTCGGGGCCGTGTCTCTCGGCGCAGGCACCGTGCTCAGCCTCGCCGCGCTGGCCGTGCCAACTCTGCCCGGGTACCTCGCCAGTGTCGCGGTCGTGGGTGCCGGGTTCGGGACTGCCTTCATGGGCGCGATGCGCACCCTGCTGCCGCACGTCGACCCCGGGCAGCGCGCCACCGTTATGGCCGTGATCTACACGATCTCCTACCTCGCGATGTCCGTCCCCGTCGTGCTGGCCGGCTTCCTCGTCCCCGCTCTCACCCTCCCTGGAGCCGCGGCCGTGTTGGGGGGAGTGGTGGTGCTGCTCAGCATCACCGCCACCCTCACCCACCTGCGCACCCCCACGGAGCTCACACCGCCCGCCACGCAACATCGACCGAAAGGGACCCGCCGACCATGACCGCCCCCGCGCCCCGCCGTTCCCCCCACCTCACCCGGCGACGCTTCCTCGCCCTCGGCGCCACCGCCGCCGCGGTTGGAGCTCTGGCCGCCTGCACCCCCACCCCCGCCTGGGTCAGCCCGACGGGAGCGGCCGTCGACCGCACCGAACGGGGCCGTGGCGGCACCGGCCGCGTGGTCACCGCGACGCTGACGGCGGCGGCGGCGACCCTCGATCTGGCAGGAACACCCGCGTCCACGTTCTCCTACGGCAGCATCCCCGGGCCTGTCCTGCGCGTCCAGGCAGGAGACACCCTGCAGGCCACCCTGCGCAACACCCTCCCCGTCGACACGTCCGTGCACTGGCACGGCCTGGCACTCCGCAACGACATGGACGGCGTCCCCCCACTCACCCAGACCGCGACCCGCCCCGGCGAGTCGTTCCAATACGAGTTCATCGCCCCCGACCCCGGTACGCACTGGTTCCACCCGCACGTCGGCGCCCAGCTGGACACCGGCCTATACGGGGTGCTCATCGTCGAAGACCCGAATGAGCCGCTGCGCTACGACGACGAATGGGTCATCGTCCTCGACGACTGGCTGGACGGGGTCACCGCCACCCCCGACGCGGTGCTCGAGCAGCTGCGAGAAGGAATGGGCGACATGGGCGGGCACGGCGACATGTTCATGCGGATGGGGAACATGCTGATGGGCGCCGACTCCGACCTACTCGGCGGCGACGCCGGCGACGTGTACTACCCGCACTACCTGATCAACGGCAAACCCGCCGCCGACCCCGCCCAATTCACCGGCACGCCCGGCACGCGGGTACGGATCCGGCTGATCAACGCCGGCGGCGACACCGCGTTCCGCGTCGCCATCGGCGGGCACCGGCTGACCGTCACCCACACCGACGGGTTCCCCGTCGACCCGGTCGCTGCCGATAGCGTCCTGGTGGGAATGGGGGAACGCTACGACGTGATCGTCACCCTGGGCGACGGTGCGTTCCCCCTGGTGGCGGAGGCCGAAGGCAAGCGGGAACGCGGCTTCGCCATCATCCGCACCGGCAGCGGACAGGCGCCCACCCCGGACGCGGACATCGCCGAACTGGGCGAAGGCCGCGTCGTCGCGGTGGCGAGCATGCTCTTCGCCGCACCCGAGGTCACCCTCGACCGTCGTGACGTGGACCGCACCCTCGACCTCACCCTCACCGGCAGCATGGCCAATTACGACTGGGGGTTCAACGGCACCCAGTTCGACATGCACAACCCGTTGCGCGGCGCGCACGCACTGGTCGCGGGGGAACGGGTGCGGCTGCGGGTGACGAACGACACCGACATGTGGCACCCCTTCCACCTGCACGGCCACACCTATCAGCACGCCGGTGGCGGCCCCCGCAAAGACACCTCCATCGTGCTGCCGAACCAAACCCTCGACCTCGAGTTCGACGCCGACAACCCCGGCCAATGGATGACCCACTGCCACAACATCTACCACGGCGAAGCCGGGATGATGACCGTGCTCGCCTACCGCCCCTGAGCACCAGCAGTCCAGGGAATACACGCCACACCCCACCTGTTGTCATACCCGTACAGGGTATAGCCTGGAGGGGTTCGGACGCAGACAAACGAGGCAGCGACGACGGCTGCCGCCCCGGACCCACATCACGGAGAGCAACGGATATGAGCCACGACCATCACCACGAAGCACCCGCCGGCACCCCCGCCGATGACATCGTCACCTGCCCGGTGATACCCGGCAGCACCGTCAGCAAGAGCACCGCGGAAGCCCAAGGCCTCTACCGGGACTACGACGGGCAGCGGTACTGGTTCTGCTGCTCCGCCTGCGGCCCCCTCTTCGACGCCGACCCCGCCAAGTACGCCACGGCCGCCTAACCGACCACAGGCCGGGGATACCGGTCACCAGCCCCCACATTCGCGAGACGCAAGGAGCAACATTGTCACCCCAGAAGGTCCTCATCCTGGGAGCCGGCGCCGCCGGCGCGGCCGCGGCGCGCGTTCTTCACGGTTCCGGCACGGTGAGCGTCACCCTCGTCGACCGCACCGGACAGGCCCCGTACAACCGCACCCTGGTCAACAAGGGGGTCGCGATCGGGCTGCTCACCCCGGAACAGGTCGTCACCCCCGGGGTGGAGGTCATAAGTGACACCGCGGTCGAGGTCGACCCACAGGGAAAGACCGTGCGGCTCGCATCCGGCCGGATCGAACCGTACGACGCGCTCCTCCTCGCCACCGGCAGCACCCCCCGCTTGCTGCCGGACACGCTGCCCGGCCTGACCGCCGCCACGGAGGCAGGACGGGTCACCACCCTGCACTCCCTGGAAGACGCGGTCGCCGTCCGCGACCTCCTGGGCACGCTTGGCCGCCCCGCGCAGATCGTCATCTCCGGTGCCGGTCTGGTCGCGGCCGAGACCGCCACGCTGCTCCGCGACCGTGGACATCAGGTCACCCTCCTCGCCCGCGCGACCACCCCCGGGGTCAGCGTGTTCGGCGCCGGCGCCGCGGAGCGCCTCGCCGCCGCGCACCGGGAGCACGTGGACGTCGCGTTCGGCCGCACCCTCACCGCCGTCACTGACACCGGCACACAGCTCGAGCTCGCCTTGGACGACACCACACAGCTGACGGCGGATCTGCTGATCATCGCCCACGGAACCACCCCGACCGGCCCCGCCCCTTGGGAAGACGGGGTCATCGTGGACGGGAAGCTGCGCACCGCCACCCCCGGCGTCTACAGCGCCGGCGGGGTCGCCGCACACTATGACACCACCCTGGGCGCCTGGCGCATCGATCACTGGTCGGACGCGGCCGCGCAGGGTGAACATGCCGCACGCACCATGCTCGCCGACCTCGGCGCCGGCACCCACCCGGGCGACTACCAGCCCCGCGCCCCCTTCACGGCAACCGTGCACGGCATGATGGTCGCCGGTGCCGGGATCACCGGGGGTCACACCTCCGCACGCATCGACACTACCGACCCGCTCCTGGTCGTCCACGAGCATGACGGTGTCCCCGTCGGGGTGCTCGGGCTGGACGCCGTGCCCGCGGTGTTCGGGTGGATGCCGAACCTTCATACTCCTGCCGCGACCGATCCGCAGGACCTCGCCTCCGCGGGAACCGCGACGGCAGACTCACACCAACGCTAGGCACAGGGAAGTGAACCGATGACTGACCCGCACGCACACCACACCGACCACCCCACCGGCAAGGCCGCCACCGCCACCGGGGGAGACACCCGCCACGGCGACCACACCCCCGAGCCGCCCACCCAGCACGACACCCACACCGGCCACGGCACGCAGGCCAGCCACGGGGACCACGCAGGTCACGATGGTGGTGGCCACGGCGGCGGGCACGGTGGGCACGGGGATCACGTCGGCCAGTTCCGGCGACTGTTCTGGATCAACCTGATCATCGCCGTCCCGGTCGTGGCGTTCTCCCCGATGTTCGCGATGATCCTCGGCTACACCGTCCCCGACTGGGCACTGTTCATCGCCCCCGTCCTCGGCACCGTCATGTACGCGTGGGGCGGGTGGCCGTTCCTGACCGGTGCGGTCAGCGAACTCCGCTCCCGCAAACCCGGCATGATGCTGCTGATCGGTCTGGCCATCACGGTCGCGTTCTTCGCGTCCTGGGGCGCCACCCTGGGCCTGCTGCACCACGAGCTGGAGTTCTGGTGGGAGCTGGCGCTGCTGATCGTGATCATGCTGCTCGGCCACTGGATCGAGATGCGCTCCCTCGCCCAGACCAGCTCCGCGCTGGACACCCTCGCGGCGCTGCTCCCGGATGAGGCAGAGCGCGTCGAAGGGGACCAGATCGTCAAGGTCTCACCCGCCGACCTGCAGGTCGGGGACGTGGTGGTGGTCCGCCCCGGCGGCAGCGTCCCCGCCGACGGGAAGATCGTCGACGGCCGCGCCGACATGGACGAGTCCATGGTCACCGGTGAATCCCGCCCCGTCGCCCGCGGCACTGGCGACCCCGTTACCGCGGGCACCGTCGCCACAGACTCCGGCCTTCGCGTGGAGGTCACCGCCACGGGGGATGAGACCACCCTCGCGGGTATTCAGCGGCTGGTCACGGAGGCACAGAACTCGTCCTCTCGGGCGCAGCGGATCGCCGACAAGGCGGCGGCGCTGCTGTTCTGGTTCGCGCTGGGCGCCGCCGCGATCACCGCGGTGGTGTGGACTGTCGTCGGCAATCCCGATGCGGCGGTCGTGCGCACCATCACCGTGCTGGTCATCGCCTGCCCGCACGCGCTGGGCCTGGCGATCCCGCTGGTGGTGTCCATCGCCACTGAGCGCGCCGCCCGTGGCGGGGTGTTGGTGAAGGACCGGCTCGCGCTCGAGAGCATGCGCACCGTCGACACCGTGCTGTTCGACAAGACCGGCACCCTCACCAAGGGCGAGCCCACCGTCTCCGCCGTGGAACCGGTCGGTGACCTGGACGCTGACCAGGTGCTCGCGATCGCCGCGGCGGCCGAGGCCGACAGTGAGCACCCGCTCGCTAGGGCCATCGTTCGCGCCGCGAAGGACAAGAACCTGACCCTGCCGAAGGCGACCGGGTTTTCCTCTTCCCCGGCGGTCGGTGTCACCGCGACCGTCGACGGTGCGGAGATCCGTGTCGGCGGTCCCCGTCTGCTCGAGGACGTCGGTGCCAGCGAGGTCGACACGGCGGACGCGTGGCGTAGCGAGGGCGCGATCATCCTGCACGTGACCCGGGACGGAAAAGTCATCGGCGGGCTCAAGCTCGCCGACGAGATCCGCCCCGAGTCCCGTGAAGCCGTCGATGCCCTGCACAAGCTGGGTGTCCAGGTGGTCATGATCACCGGCGACGCCGAAGCCGTCGCGAACGCCGTCGGCGCCGAGCTGGGCATCGACCGGGTCTTCGCGCACGTGCGCCCGGAGGACAAGTCCAGCAAGGTCGCCGAGCTGCAGAAGGAGGGCCGCAAGGTCGCGATGGTGGGCGACGGCGTCAACGACGCCCCCGCCCTCGCGCAGGCCGACGTCGGCATCGCGATCGGCGCCGGCACCGACGTCGCGATCGCGTCCGCCGGGGTCATCCTCGCGAGCTCCGACCCGCGCAGTGTGCTGTCGGTGATCCAGCTGTCGCGTGCGGCGTACCGGAAGATGAAGCAGAATCTGTGGTGGGCTGCCGGGTACAACCTGATCTCCGTGCCGCTCGCCGCCGGCGTGCTCGCCCCCATCGGGTTCGTCCTGCCGATGTCGATCGGTGCGATCCTGATGTCCCTGTCCACCGTCGTGGTCGCCCTGAACGCGCAGCTGCTGCGCCGCATCGACCTCAGCCCCGAAGCCAGCACCCGCGCAGCGCTGGACAGCTAAACCCGAAGGAACCCGGCCATGACCACACCCGCACCCGACACCGCTCACGCCCCCCACGGGTACATCACCGACAAAGACCGATACCTGAACCGGCTCAAGCGGATCGAAGGTCAAGCGCGGGGCATCTCGAAGATGGTCGATGAAGAGAAGTACTGCATCGACATCCTCACCCAGATCAGCGCTCTGACCAGCGCCCTGCAGGCCGTGGCCGTCGGGCTGCTTGACGACCACCTGAAACACTGCGTGCTCGACGCGGCGCGCATGGAGGGTGACCAGGCGGAGCAGAAGATCAAGGAAGCCAGCGACGCGATCGCCCGTCTGGTCCGGTCCTAACCGGACCAGACGGGCGATCCCACGCTGCTGCGTCCACGTCCCCGGTAAGGGGACACTCGGTGCCTTGGCCGAGCGGTCAGGCAACGGCCTGCAAAGCCGTCTAGACGGGTTCGACTCCCGTAGGCACCTCGCATACGGCCCGTCGCGTGCCCGGCGGGCTATCCGGGCAGAATCGTGATGCCGCTGGTCTCGTCGACGATCACGATGCGGCCCGCGGCGTCCATACCGACCGCCTGCACCCGGCCGTCCACGCGACCTGCCGGCTCCCAGCTCGCGGCACCGGCTCCGGTCACCCAAATCTGCCCATCGGTGCCGACACCGACCACCTGAGTCCGGTCGGCCGCAGCCCCCAACGTGTACAGCAGCGGCGCTTCGGGCCACGCCGCGAAGGACGCACCGCCGTCCGTGCTGATCTGCACACCCTCTTCGGTGGCCGCGATCACCCGTCCGCGACCGTCGACGGCGAGACTGGCCGCTACCAGATCCGCACCGGTAGGTTCCCAGGTCAGCCCGGCGTCGTCGCTGCGGATCACGTCGCTGACGTCCGTGGCGATGGCGTACACCGTGTCATCGGCGCCGGCGGCGAGGGCGTGGAAGTCTTTCTCCCCACCGAACACCACCGACTCCCAACTCACCCCTGCGTCGGTGCTGCGCATCACGCCCAGGTTCGGTGCCCCCCACTCGGCGGGGCTTCCGGGGCCGGGGTGACCGGACGCGATCAGTGTCTGCGAAGTGGCGGTGAGTCCCATCGCGTCGAAGCTGTCCGTGCTGACCCGGCCACCCCACTCCCCGGTGTCGGTGACCTCGTAGATGCCTTCATGCGTTCCCAGGAGAAGCTGGTCAGTGTCCGGGGCGACGACCACCGCGTGGACATGGCTCGGTACCCCGGTGCGCCCGTCCCCAGCCGGCGGCGACGTCGGAGTGTCCGCGCACCCCGCCAGCATCAGGAGGGCGGAAGCAGCGGCGCCCGCCGCCAGTGTCTTCGTATGGACGTGCATACGCGTACCTCCGCGTTCGAAGAGTGGGGGCACCGCGCATGGCAGCGGCGCCCCCACTCGACGGATCGGGCTCAGAGCTGGCCGAGCAGATCCTGCATGGTCTCGATCTCCGCGGACTGTGTATCGACCACGGCTTGCGCGAGCGCCAACGCGTCCGCGTTCTTCCCGTTGGCGAGTTCGGTCTCGGCCATCTCGATCGCCCCCTGGTGGTGGGCGATCATCTGCTCCAGGAACAGGGGTGCCGCCTCGGCCCCGGACGCCGACTCCAGCGCCGCCATGTCCTCGTCAGACATCATCCCGCCGCCGTGCTCCATCTCACCCATGTCCATGTCGTCACTGGACACGCCCCACTCGGCGAGCCATCCCTGCATCGTCTCGATCTCCGGCTGCTGGGCGTCCTTGATCTGCTGAGCCAGATCCAGCACCCGCTGATCAACGTCGCTCTTGGCGAGGATCATGTCGCTCATCTCGACGGCCTGCTCGTGATGCGGGATCATCATCATCGCGAACATCGAATCCGCCATGTTGAAGTCCGCCTCCGCCGATTCCGACGGGGCCGACGACGACCCACCATGATCCATTCCAGGCATGCTGCCTCCGTTGTCCGCGCAGCCGGCCAGGAACAGCACCGCTGCCAGCGGTACGGCCGCGACCGCTGCCAAACGCATCTTCTTGTTCATCATCAGTCCTCTCAAACACTCGTGAAACCCGCGTACGGGCAATGAACCTCACCCCCGCCCCAGAGGGCAGGGACAGTGCGTGTCACGTTCGGCTGATCGACAGCTCCAGGAGTGAGGGAGGCCGGTCCGGGGCCGGCCGGCACCGCGTCACCGGCGGACGCAATGCATGCCGCTCCCACACAGACGACCATGCGGCGCGGGGGACCAGCAGCACGAGGGCGGCTGCCAGCAACGCCAGCACGCACATCATCATCAGAACGTCATGGCCCCCGCTCGGGCTGCACGACGCGCACGCCTCCGCATCCTCATCGCCGGTCGCGGGCGCCGACGAGTGGTGAGGTGCCCCGCCCGGCATCTCGACATTCTCCGAGGTCGTAGGGGCGGTGTGTCCCGAGGAGATCGTGTGCATCCCCATCAACCCGACGATGACCGCTGCAGCGAAGCACACGGCAACCAGCCACCGCACCGGGTGCGGCAGCCGCAGGCGCAACGCGGACAGGCCGATCATCCCGTCCAGCCTACCGTCCGTACCATACCCCCGCACCGTAACCCAAGGGGGTCGCCGGCATCCGGAACAGCGACGTAACGTAACCCCCTCACCGATTCAAAGGAGAAGGCCGTGACCGTCACCGCCCAAATGTTCGACACCCACCCCCGAGCCAACGACATCGCCAACCGAGACGCGCTCCTGGCCTGTATCGACGCGTGCCTCGAGTGCGGCCAGGCTTGTACGACCTGCGCCGACGCCTGTCTCAGCGAGGAGATGGTCGCCGATCTGACCACCTGCATCCGTCTGAACCAGGATTGCGCCGACCTCTGCGACACCACCGCGCGCCTGCTCTCTCGCCACACCGGCACGGACACCACCGTGCTTCGTGCCGCGCTGGAGGCGTTGCGCGCAGCGTGCGCCGCATGCGCCGCCGAGTGCGACACCCACGCGGACATGCACGAGCACTGCCGGGTCTGCGCCGACGCCTGCCGCCGCTGTGAACAGGCCTGCACTAACCTGCTCGCGACGCTCTGACACCCTTCCTCCGCCGACCGCTACCGCGGCGCTGGGGGGCCCGGCTCAGCGGTGGCGGACAAGGGCTGGCTCGTCCTCGGTGAGGTGCGCGGTCTCGATCTGGAAGGTCGAGTGCTGAATCGACACCGGGAAGTGACCGGCCACGCATTCGCGTACCTCGTGCAACACCTCCGCGGCATGCCCGTCGGTGAAGCACTCATCCTCGACCACCACATGCGCGGTCAGGGTGGGCAGGCCAGTGGCGACCGTCGATGCGTGCAGGTCGTGCACGTCGGTGACGTGTTCGAGCTCAAGGATGTGCCGGCGTACCTCGTCCAAGTCGAGCCCGGCAGGGGTGAACTCCATGAGCACCCGGGTGGTGTCGCGCATCAAAATGATCGCGCGCGGCACGATCAGTCCCGCGATCAGGAGCCCTGCAATCGCGTCGGCCTGCTGGAACCCGGTCGTGGCGATCACAATCGCGGCCACGATCACCCCGAGCGAGCCGAGTGCATCGTTGATCACCTCCAGGAACGCTGCCCGCATATTGAAGTTCGCGCCGCGGCTCGAGGAGAGGATCACGATCGCGATCACATTCGCCGCGAGGCCGACGATGCCGAACACGAGCATCTCTCCCGCGGCGACCTCCGGCGGCTCGAACAGGCGTCGGATACCTTCGACGGCGGCGTAAGTGCCCACCACCAGCAGCAGTGCGGCCTGCCCGAGTGCGGCGATCACCTCGATGCGTCGGAATCCCCAGGTCCGCTTCGGATTAGCCGGCCGCAGCATCAGCGTCGCCGCGATCAGCGCGACCAGCAGACCGGACGCGTCGGTGATCGCGTGTGCGGTGTCCGTCAGCAGCGCCAGGCTGCCGGTGACGATGGAACCGATCGCCTGCGCGATCACGATCGTCGCCGTCAGGCCGAACGCGATCCACAGTCGTGCTCGGTGATCCCCGGGCGCTCCTGCCTCGGTAGTCGGTGCACCGTGGTTGTGACCCGCACCCATGTCCCACTCCTTACTTGGTCAGTGACCAATTTCCTTGATCGGTGACCAAGCTACTACAGTGTTGGTCACTGACCAAGCTCGGAGGAGAGACCTGTGGCCGACCGACTATCCCGCCGCGACGTCATCCACGCCGCCTTGGCCCTGCTCGATCGCGGCGGGGCGGACGCCATCACCCTCCGTGGGATCGCCCGACATCTCGACGTTCACCTCAACTCGGTGTCGCTGCAGGTGGGGAGCAAAGCGCGCCTCTTCGACCTGATGGCAGACGCCATTCTCGGCGAGCTCTCCTTCGACGACCTCCCACACCCGCCGATCGACCGGGTCAAAGAGATCTTCCGCCGCTACCGCCAGGTCCTTCTGAACCACCGCGACGGCGCACATCTCGTCTCGGGTACGAGGGTCTCCGAAACCAACACCCTGCGGCTAGGGGAGGCGGTGATTGCCGCGCTGCTCGATGCCGGCGTCGACCCCGACCTCGCCGTCACCACCTTCTGGAGCCTCAACTACCTCGTGGTCGGACTCGTCCACGAAGAACAGACCACCCCCGAGGACGGCGCCCACCGCTTCGAGCAGGAACTCGCCGCACATTCGTTCCCCGCACTCACCAGCGTCCGCGATCTCTTCCTCGACGACAACGCCGCCGCACACCTTGAATTCGGCATGGACGCGCTCCTGCACCGCGCCCGCCACCTCGACTGAGCATCATCGTCAGCGGCGAGCCATCCCTCCATATGGAAGAATCTGCGTATG
>DAOSUG010000004.1:0-1577 GCA_035378545.1 Micropruina sp.
CCAGGCGCACAACTGGCGGACCGGTCACGCTGCTCGCACGTCCCTCGACCACCACCACCCACTCGGGAAACCAGGTGGCCGCGGGCAGCCCGAGATCGCCCGCTGCGACACCCCGTGCAACCATGCTCTCGATCCGTGCGAGCAGCCGCCGGGTGGCTCCGGCGCGATCGTTCCACCAGCCATCCGGCACCGAACCGACGACGTTGGCCGCATCCACCAACACCACCGGACGCACCCCCAGCAGTGGACGCAGCTTCGTCCACGAGGCGGCGAACCCCGGGTGCAGCGGGAGCTCAGCAACCTCGTCCGGCGGCACCCAGGCGAGGGCCAGGCTCTCCGGATCGGCGATCACCGCCTCGAAGGACGTCACCACGTCACCCACGACGGTGGTGTAGCTCCAGATGTCCAGATCGAGCACGCTGACCATGCGAGGCCGGATCGCCCACGACGGCACTCCCGCCTCCTCGCCCGCCTCGCGCAGGGCCGCATCGAGCGCCGACTCCCCCTCGTGACGGGCGCCGCCCGGCAGCGCCCAGGTGCCGCCGAAGTGGCTCCACTCCACCCGGTGCTGCAGCAGCACGCCGCGTTCCGCGTCTAGGGCCAACAGGCCGGCCGCGCCGAAGCGTCCCCAGTAGCGCTCACCCGTGGGCGCGACGACCCAGGCGTCCCCGGGGTTCCGCGGCCCGGTGGGACGTCGCCGCTCACCAGCCGCCGGCGGTTCGATCGTCACCAGACCAGGCTCGCACGTTCCGCGAACGGGCGCCCCATCCCCGCGCACGCATGTCGGTGGTCTCAACAGGGTCGACCGACGAAATGGCCCGATGGGTGAGGTTGTCGAACGACGGTGCCGACACCCGGCTCAGGGGTGTGGAGTAGCTCGACCGACGAGTCACTCCGACCCGTCCCATCCGGCGGGGTGTTGTGTGATCCGGACCACCAGCGCAGGGTGGAGTGATGAGTGAACAACAGAAAGTTGCCTTCCTGGTGTCCGCCGAGGGAATCGAGCAGGCCGAACTCGTCGAGCCGTGGAGGGCCGTCGAAAAGGCCGGGCACACCCCCGTGCTGATCTCACCCGAAAGCGGCACCGTGCAGTTGTTCGAGCACCTGGACAAGGCCGATACCCAGAAGGTCGACGTCGTGCTGTCGGACGCGTCCCTGGACGACTACGCCGCGCTCGTCCTGCCCGGCGGCGTGGCCAATCCGGACGCCCTGCGCACCGACGAGACGGCCGTGAACTTCGTCCGCGACTTCATGGCCTCGGGTAAGCCCGTCGCGGCGATCTGCCACGCGCCCTGGGTGCTGGTCGAGGCGGACGTGGTCCGCGGCAAGCGGCTCGCCTCGTGGCCCAGCGTGCAGACCGACATTCGCAACGCCGGCGGGGAATGGGTGGACGAAGAGGTGGTCGTCGACGGCAACCTGATCAGCAGCCGCAACCCCGACGACATTCCCGCGTTCAACCGCGAGTTGCTCGCCGCCCTGAAGTAGCCGACCCACAGCCTGGGCGGCCCGGGTCAGCGGCCACGTCCCTTGGACCACACCCCCTGAGGTAGCCGACCCACCGCCTGGGCGGCCCGGGT
>DAOSUG010000004.1:1677-16186 GCA_035378545.1 Micropruina sp.
ACCCACCGCCTGGGCGGCCCGGGTCAGCGGCCACGTCCCTTGGACCACACCCCCTCAGGGAGCCGACCCACCGCCCGGGCGGCCCGGGCAGCCAGGTTTACCCCCTGGGGCAGGCGGCTTGAGGACGGATTGGCCGACGATGGCGCGACGACCAGAGGCCGCCACTCCTGACTCTCAGCAGCGATTGCTCGCTGCGATGGCGCTTCCGTCACCATCGTGGTCCATCCCCCAGCCGGGCTCTGCTTCTGTCACCGCCGCTGGTTACGCTGACCAGCGACGTAAGGATTACCGCCATGGCAGACGCACCCGCAGTGACGCTCGCGGTTGCCTTGCGGCGCCTGCATGACGAGCCGGCGTCGCTGCTGCTGCGCGCCGACAACCTGCCGGCGGTGGTCGCGATTCTGCATGCTCAGCTCGGCGGCACCCAGCGCGTCAAGGCCGCCCATGAGTTCCTGCAGCAGCTGACCGACGACCTCGCCGATCTGCGCGGGGCCGGGTTCGATCTGCCGCGCACTGCCGCCGAGTACCTCGGCGAGTGGGTGCGGCAGGGCCTGATCGTCCGCCGGCCGGGCGACGGACGCGACGAGACGGTCGAGTTGTCACCCTCCGCGCAGCAGTCGGTTCGTTTCGTGACCGGCCTGCACAGCCCCCGCTCGTCCGTCACATCGTCGCGACTCACCAACGTGCTCGACATGCTGGAGCGGCTCAGCCGTGACACCGATCCGGCACAGGAGTCGCGGCTCGAGGTGCTTCACCGTGAGCGCGCCAGGCTGGACGCCGAGATCGAAGCCGTCGAGGCGGGTCGCTTCGAGCCACTGTCGGACGACCTGGCGTTGGAACGCATCGCCGAAGTGTTGCGGCTGGCCGGCGAGATTCCCGGTGACTTCGCGCAGGTGGGTGCCGATTTCGAGACCCTCAACCGCGAGTTGCGCGAGCAGATCATTCGCCAGGCCGGCTCACGCGGTGAGGTGCTGGACGAGGTGTTCAGCGGTGTTGACCTGATCGAACAGTCCGATGCCGGACGCACCTTCGGCGCCTTCTTCGCCCTGGTGCTGAACCCGGACGTGGCGGGTGCCCTCGACCAGGCCGTCGACGCCGTGCTCGAGCGGGGTTTCGCGGACGCCCTGTCGAGCCAGGAGACGTTTCTGCTGCGGCACCTGTTGACCACCCTGCAGAGCGAAAGCACCCAGGTTCGGGCGGTGATGACCGGCTTCTCACGCAGCCTGCGTCGCTTCGTCGAGACCCATGAATACCGTGAGCATCGCCGCCTCAAGGGTGCCCTTGACGATGCGAAGGCCATTGCGCTGCGGGCCGCTCAGCACGTCAAACCGCTCACGCCTTTGCAGACGTCGCTCGACACCAGTTCGTTTCCCATGTCGTCCGTCGGCTCGTGGAAGCTGCGCAACCCGGCCGACACCCGCACCGCCGAACCGGTGCAGAGCCATCCCAGCGGCGTGCTCGATCTGCAAGCCCTGCGCCTGCAGGTGCGTGAGAGCGAGATAGATTTCGCCGAGTTGCGGGCCGCGATCGTCGACACCCTGGGTCACCAGCCGATCGCCACCGTCGGCGAGGTGCTCGACCGGCATCCGGCGACCCAGGGGTTGGCGTCGATCGTGGGTCTGCTGGTCCTGGCCCACTCGGTCGGCTCGCCCGCAACCGGTCACGAGAGTGTCCATTGGCTCAGCGCCCGGCAGCGCGCACGTTCTGTCAGCGTCGGCCGCTACCTTTTCACCAAGGTTCCCAGCGACTGGAAGGAGACGTCGTGACCCCCACGCCCCGCCGGGTGCATCCTGACGTTCTGCCGCCGGTTGCGCTCGCCGACACGGCTACCGACGACCGGCACATTCTGACCGCCGCCGACCGGGGCCGGTTGCCGGAACTGACCCGGCGGGTTCTGGTCAGCCTGTTGCAGGGCCCCTATGTGGCCCGCGAACTGCACCCGAACCTATGGCCGGTGCTGGTGACCAATGAAGACCTGATACGCGAGCGCCTGGGCGACTTGTTTCTGCAACTCGTTTCCGACCAGGAGGCGGGCGTCGCGTTCGTCCGGCCGATGACCGACGCCGACGTCGACCTGCCGCGCACCATTCGCAGCATGCCGCTCACCTTCGTCGACACGGTGCTTGTGTTGTTTCTGCGCGAACGGCTGTTGCAGGGCTCCGGTGCCAGAGTGTTCGTGGGCCGTGACGAGATCGACGATCACTGTGCGGCGTTCCGGGCCGCCGATGACACCAACCTGGCCCTGTTCGGCAAGCGGGTCAACGCCTCGGTGAGCAAGCTCAAAGACGCGTCCATTCTGCGCAGCACCAGTGAAGGCGACCGCTACGAGGTGTCACCCGTGCTCGGCTTGGTGTTCGACGCCGACAACGTGCACGCGGTCGCTGCCGAACTGCGGCGTCTTGCCGGCGAGCCGGCCGACGAGAGCCACAGCGAGTCATGACCGCACAGCAGCGGCTCGGGCGCATCCAGTTGGTCAACTGGGGCACCTTCAACGGCTCTTTCACCCTGCCCGTGCCTCGCGACGGCCTGCTGATCACCGGCCCCTCTGGCTCGGGCAAGTCCTCCCTGCTCGACGCGCTGGCAGCGGTGCTCGTGCAGCCCAAGTGGCTGATGTTCAACGCGGCCGCACAAGAGGGTGGCGTGTCCGACCGCAACCGCAGCCTGATTTCGTATGTGCGGGGCGCCTTCAAGCGTGAGGCGGACGACGCCACGGGCGAGGTGTCCACCGCGTACCTGCGCACCGGGGCCACCTGGAGCGGCATCGCCCTCACCTTCGACGACGGCACCGGTGCCGGCACCAGCGTGATCCGGCTGCTGCATCTCCCCCGCGGCAGCAACGCCGCCGACGCATTGAGTTCGCTGTTCGTCATCGCCGACGGCGATATCGACCTGCTCGCCCTGGCACCCTTCGTCGAGAACGGCTTGAACATTCGCCAACTGCGGGCGGCGCATCCGGGTTGGTTCACCTTCCAGACCTACGCCGGTTTCGCCAGCAAACTGCAGCGCCGGCTCGGAATCGGCTCTGATCAGGCCCAACGGCTGCTGCACAAGACCCAGTCGGCGAAGAACCTGACCAGCCTCGACGTGCTACTGCGCGACTTCATGCTCGACGAGCCCGACACGTTCACCCTGGCCAACGAGGCAGTCACCCAGTTTCAGGAGCTGTCGCAGGCCCACGCCAGCGTGGTCGATGCGCGGCGGCAGGTCGAGGTCCTGGCGCCGCTGCGCGGTATCGACGCCGAGCTGAACGAACTGCGGCAGCGCAGCGACGCACTGCTGGCGCAAGAGACGCATCTGCGCACAGTCGTGGTGCAGCTGCGCGCCGAGTCGGCGACCGCCGACCTGGCAGCTGGCGAACGGCGGGTCGATGCGTTGACCCACGAGCAGAATCGAGCCGACGCCGCCGTCCGAGACTGTGCAGACGCCAGGGAACGTGCCCGCAGCGCCGTGGATGGACTCGGCGGACGCGAGGTGCGCGACCTCGAACGCACCATCGAGCAGTACCGGGCCGCCGAGGCGTCCGTGGCTCACCGGCGCGAACGGTGGACGGGGCGGTGCCGGCAACTCGGTGTACCGCTACCCGATTCCGCCGACGGCTACGTCCAGTTCCGCGAGCGAGCCGAGGCGACCAGGGCCGACCTGGACGAGTCCGATCAGGGTCGTGACCAGCGCTACCAGTTGGCAGCGCGGGCGGCCGAGGCCGGCACGCAGGTGAACGCATTGCGCGGCCAGCTCGACGCGCTGTCACGGCAGAAGTCGAACCTCGACGAGCGGCTGTTGCTGGTGCGCCAACTGTTGCTCGAATCCGCCGAGGTGCCCCGCCAACGGCTGCCCTTCGTCGGCGAGCTGATCGACGTGCTGCCCGACCAGGCGCGCTGGCAGGGCGCCATCGAGCGGGTACTGCGTCCGTTCGCCCGCACCTTGCTGGTGCCCGATGACCTCTACCCCTATGTGTCGGCCTTCGTCGAGGGCAGGCATCTGGGCACGCGCCTGGTGTATGAGAAGCTGCCGGCCGAACCGGTGGCGTCCATGCAGGTGGGAGATTCACGCTCGCTGGTGTCGAAGCTGACCGTCGCCGATGCCGAAGCGTCCGGTTGGGTACGTGCCGAACTGGCCCGCCGATTCGATTATCGGTGCGTCGAAACCGTGGCAGAGCTTCGCGGCATCAGCCGAGGCGTCACCCTGGCCGGACAGGTCAAGCACTCGATCAGCCGGCACGAGAAAGACGACCGCTCGCGCATCGATGACCGCTCCACCTGGGTGCTGGGCACGTCCACCGACGCCAAGCGGCGGCTGCTCGAGTCGGCCATCGGCACAGCCGAAGAGACGCGGTCACGAACCGCCCAACTGCGTGACGACGCCGACCGTGACCGAGACGACCGCCTGCAGCGAGCCGGCGACCTGACCCGCCTGCTCGAACTCACGTGGACCGAGCTCGACCTCGACACCCCACGAAGCGCCGTGCAGCGGCTCAGCCACGAGTTGAAGCAGTTGCTGGCCGGCGGCACCGAACTGGCCGCAGCTCGGGTGAGCCTGCAGCAGGCCGATCGGGCACTGGGCACGGCGCAGACAAGGCGCGATGAGATCGTCGGACAGCTCAGCCAAGCACGGGCCGCCGTCCAGAGTCTGCAGCGCGATCTGGCCGAGTGGCAGCGCGAACTTGCTGAATCGGCGACCCCCCCGGCACCGGTTCGCGAGGCACTGGTGGCTCGGCTGAACACGCTTGACGCCTCGCTGGAGAAGTCGCAGGTGCTGGCCCAGCAACAACTGGCGAAAGAACGCGAGGACGCACTGCGCTTGCGCAGCCGGGCGGTCGCGCGCGCCGAGCGCATCATGCAGACGTTCAAGACCGACTGGCCGATTCCGGCGCAGGATTGGGCGATCGCCGTCGACTTTCTCGCCGACTACCTGGGCCGCTTGGAGTTGCTGCAGGCTGACCGGCTGCCGGAGTTCGAGGATCGCTTCTTCACCCTGTTGCAGACCCAATCGCAGAACAACATCGGCATCTTGTCCACGCGGCTGCGCAACGCCCGCCGCGAGGTGCGCGAACGCATCGACCCGATCAACGCGTCCCTGCGGCTTACCGAATACGCGCCCGGCCGTCACCTGCACGTGCGGGTCGATGATCGGCGCAACCCCGAGGTGACCGACTTTCTGCAGAACCTCTCGCTGATCGCCGGCGGCACGCTCGGTGAAACCCTGGGCGCCGAGGCGGGCGACACCGCCAGGGTGCGGGCCGAACAGCGGTTCGACCGCATGCAAGCGCTGCTGAACCGGCTCGCGTCGTCCGATCCGTCCGATGTTCGCTGGCGTCAACACTGCCTCGACACTCGCCAGCACGTGAAGTTCTTGGCAGAAGTGCGCGATGAGGCGGGCCAAGCGGTCGACTATTTCGCCGGCGCCGGGGGCCTGTCCGGCGGCGAGCGGCAGAAGCTCGTCATCTTCTGTCTGGCGGCGGCACTGCGCTACCAACTCGCACGCGACGGGGCCGTCACGCCGTCCTATGGGCTGGTGGTGCTCGATGAGGCCTTCGACAAGACCGACCCCGCGTTCACCAAAGCGGGTCTCGAGGTGTTTCACACCTTCGGCTTTCAGCTGTTGCTGGCCACGCCGCTCAAGATGCTGCAAACCCTGGAGGACTACGTGGGGGGCGCGGCGGTCGTGCTCAACGATTCTGCGCGCGGCTCACGGCTGGAGTTTCTCGACTTCCACGCCGGCGAACGCGTGAACGAGCCGCTCGCCGAACCCGCCGGTGAGGCCCAGGCAGCGCTGTTATGAGAAGCCCCGACCAACTCAGGGCGTGGGCGCACAAGAAGTACGCCGCCCACTATCGCTCCTGGTCGGGCGTCGCGGACGAGACTCCGCTCGTTTTGACCCTGGGCTATCCGACCGATCCGCCCAACGAGGCGGTGGCGGCCGCGGATCCCGCCGCAACCACGGCCTGGGTGCAGTCGTGGACGGTCTTCGAGCGATCGGCCCCACCCGAGGTCGAGGTGCAGTGGGCAATACGGCAGTGGGCCGGTTTCGGTAGCCAGCGGTTACCGGTCCGAGTAGTGGTGCGCAGCCCGAATGCCGTTGCGTCGTTGGCCGGCCAGCACCGCGTGTGGCAGACCCTGGTCGACAGGGCGGATCTGCTGCACGCCGCCTGGCCCGACCGGCAGCGGGTCGCGGGCGCTTTGCCGGGCATGGCCGCGAAGCTGGTGCGGCTTGCCGACGCAGATCTGCCCCGCCTGATCGCAACCGTCAACTGGTTTCTGGCCAATCCCGACTCGGGCCTGCTGGCCCGGCAGGTGCCGGTCGAAGGAGTGGACACCAAGTGGCTCGAGCGGCACACCGATCTGGTGCGCCGCCTGGTCGTCGCACTCGGCGGCGAACGGGCCCTGGGGCTGCGGGTCGAGCCGCGCAGGTTCCGCGTGCGGGTCTTCGACGGCGGCGAACTCACCGACTTCACCGCTCCCGCGGCAGAACTGGCGGCACTGTCGTGGGCCCCGGCGCGCGTGCTGCTGGTCGAGAATCGCGATTCGATGGCGCCGTTGAGCGCACTGCCGGGCGTGGTGGCCGTGCACGCGCAGGGGCTGGCGGCCCCCGAATTGGCGGTGGTCGGCTGGATCGCCCAGGCCCAGATTCTGTACTGGGGCGATCTGGACAGTCACGGCATGCGCATTCTCAGCCTCGTCCGTCAGGTGCTGCCCAGCACCGAAAGCCTGTTGATGAACAGGCAAACGCTGACCCGGTTCGCCGCGCTGGCGGGGGTCGAACCGGCGCCATTCCGAGGCGAGATCGGCTATCTCACGCCGGAGGAAGCCGCCGCGCTGCGAGCACTGCGGCATGGCGACCTGCGGCTGGAGCAGGAGCGCATCCCGTGGGATCACGTCGTCAGCACCATCGCGGGCGCGCTGGCGTACCCATGAACAGTAACCTGTGGACCGGGCCAGAGTGGTCAGCCCGTCAGTCGCCCGATCTATCTCTGGTCGAGCGTGTCGTCACCCTCCCGAGCAGCGTTTCCACACGCTCGACCAACCGACCCGCATTCGATCCCTTCGCCGCCAGCTATCGCGCACTGAACAGCTCGTCCTTCGCCCGACCCAACCCGGTTGGGCGCCGAGCACCCCACCCGCGCCCGCGCGTCCGGTGTTGCGGACGTGGTCGCGGTCGACACCGGCCGTCCTTCGTGGCGTGAGAAGGTCCAGGGCGCCCTAGCCTCGAGCGCCCACCAGCGGCTCTGCCACCCTGGAGGACTGCACGACCCGGTGTACAAAATCCAGCTTCTCGGCCACGGGCGCGGGAATGGTGAACGGGTACAGGTCGCCCTTGCCCATCGCGTGATTGGCCCGGTTCAGCAGATGCGCCACCCACTTCCAGTCGGCCAGCGCGACACTGAACGCCACGCCCGCGTAGTCGTCGCGCGGGACAACCTCATGAGCGACCACGGACGATTGCTGCGGGCTGAGCACCAGGCCGCCACGCGCCACGATGGCCAGGGTGGCCAGAATGTGCTGGTAATGGGCGAAGGTCTCGGCGAAGTCCTCCCAGGGATGCATGGTGGCGTACGACGAAATGTGGCGCTCACGCCAGTCGTCCGGGGCGCCCTCGCGGTAGTGCCGGTTGATCGCATCGCGGTATGAGGCGCGCTCGTCGCCGAAGAGCTCGCGGCATTCGTCCAGCAGCGGCCCGCCTGGGGCCTCGACCAGTTGCCACTGGTAGTAGTGGCCGACCTCATGGCGAAAGTGACCCAGCATCGTGCGGTAGGGCTCGTCGAGCCGTACCCGCATGCTTTCGCGGTAGTCGTCCAGTGACTCGGCGAGGTTGATCGTGATCACCCCGTTGGCGTGGCCGATGATCACCGGCCCGTCACCCGACTTGGACGACAGCAGGTCGAACGCCAGCCCGCCCTCACGCATCCAGTAGGGCACCACCGGCAGGCCGAGTTTCGCCAGGCCGATCAACAGACGCCGCTTGGACTGACCCGTGACGGCCAGCTTGGACAGCGCCTGCAGATCGTCCGCATCCGGGCTGCGCCGGGTCAGCCGGCACGAGTAGCACGAGGCGGCCTCGGCCTCGATCGGCACGGCCCAGTTGCACTGCCAGTTGCGGTTGCTGCAGGGGTGGTGCGTGCTGGTGCCCGACACCGGCAGTGCCGACGAGGCGACCGGGTCGATCATCACTTCGCAGCCGCATTGAAGGCAGGTCAGGCTTTCAAGCCACAGCGGGGCGGAGCACTCGGGGCACAGCAGTAGTCGCACGAATCCAGGCTACCGGCGGCGACCGGGCACACTGGCGGTATGGACTGGTGGGGCATCGGATTGATCGTGGCCGCAGGAGTCGCCGTCGTCGTCTACGGCTACGTGGACGACCGCCGCAAGACTCGCGAGCGCGACGCGGCCATGCTGGCGCCGCCGAAGCGCGACATTCCACGCTTTCAGCCCATGGCCGAGGCGCCCGCGTATCTGAGCGAACTGCAGGCGCGGACGCGTCCGGACCAGTTGGCGAGCACCGACCTGAACGCACTCACCCGCACCGATCTCTTGGCCGCGCAGGCGGCGGCACCCAGTGTGACGGTGGGCATCGCGGCCAAAGACTTCATCACGGACTCCCCCACCGGCTGGGCGGTGGCCGCGAACCCCATGGTGGTCGTGTTGTCCGACGAGGTGAGCACGGTGCGCGAGCTGCTGCCGGTGTTGCAGCGGGCGCAGGCTGCCGCGCGTCCGTTGGTGCTGGTGGCGCCCCGCTTCGGCGCCGAGGTGTTGTCGACCCTGGCCGCCAACACCGTGCAGGGCAAGCAACAGTGCGTGCCCGTGCCGGCGAATGTGGAACAGTCGGAGCGGATCGCCGCGCTCACCCTGGCTCGGGCGCTGTCGCACACCGACCTGCAGGCCGGCTGGGTGCCGGACGATGCGCTCGGCAGCATCGGCACCTGGATCAGCGACCGCAAGACCAGCTGGCTGATCGCCGAGTAGGCGGGTTCGGAGGGGCCGGGCGCTGGTTTGTGGCCGGCGGGTCGGGCGCTGCCTCTTGCCCGGAAGCCTGGCGCTGCTTCGTATCCGGTGGGGTCGGGCGCTGCCTTTTGGCCGGCGGCCGGGCGCTGCCTCGTGTCCGGCAGGCTGGGCGCTGCCTCGTGTCCGGCGGCCGGGCGCTGCCTTGTGTCCCGCGGCCGGGCGTTGCCTCTTGTTCGGCGGCCGGGCATTGCCTCTTGCCCGGCCGGCCGGGCGTTGCCTCTTGTCCGGCAGGCCGGACGCTGCCCCTGGCAGTCCCTTATCAAGCGGGACGCCTGAAAAGCCTGCACCAGTGAGCCTGCTCACGGCGCGCTGAGCGGAGGGCCTACTCACTGGTGCAGGGATTTCAGGCACCCCCGGTACCGCAGTTGAGAACCGTGGCACCGGCAGACACCGGCAGGCGGAGTTTGAGTGCACGCAGGCCTGCCCGGCTCGTCCTGACTACCCTCGCGACACGGAACTGCCCCGGCGCACCGACCCTCTCGTCCCGACTGCTCCACGACAGGTAGCTGCCGCGCGCAGGCACCTGCGTGTCACGAAGCCCGAATCCACCGATGTCCCGGCTGCGCGACCCCGTCCGGGCGCCCTGGGCGTCGCCGGCCACGCTCACCAGATGCCCGGCACCTTCGCTCGGACCGGCTTGCCAGGCCACCCGTCTGATACCGCTCGCGACGCCGGCCATCGGTGGATCCGGGCTAGAGCGGGCTACAGCGGGCTACAGCGGGCTAGAGCGGGCTAGAGCGGGCTAGAGCAGCTACGTCGGAGGACGTGGCACGAAGGCGGCTGCCCCTACGACAGTGAAACGTTCGAGATCTCTCAACCCACACTCAAGGTGTCTTCAGGCTGGCGCGGGCGGCGACAAACCCGCCGTGGCGACCTCAGGCGTAGCCCAGGTCGTGCAGTCGCTCATCGTCGATGCCGAAGTAGTGGGCCACCTCGTGCCACACCGTGATGCGCACCTCATCGACCACCTCCATCTCGCTCTCGCACAACTCGAGAATCGCGTCGCGGAAGATGACGATCCGGTCCGGCAGCACGCCGCCATACTGCGAATCACGCTCCGACAAGGGGATACCGTCGTAATAGCCGAGCAGATCCCCATCGGGAGCAGCAGCCCGTGCCTCGATCACCAACACGCAGTTGTGCACCAGTGCGGCCAACTCAGGCGGAATCTGATCGAGCGCTCGATCGACCAACTGCTCAAACCGCTCGTCGCTCATCGTCACCGGCATTGAGCCACTCTAGCCAGCACGCATGCGAAGAATGACATAACTGTGGTTTCTCAGCTGCTTGCGGCGTGGCGTCTTGCATCTCCCGCAGAAACCACTTTCTCCATTGTGCGAGCCGGTCCAGCGTCCCTAGAGTCCAGCCAACCTGAGACGCAGATGAGAACGCACGTGCCACTGATGGCCTCGGGATTCGATGCACGAGGGAGTGATCCAGAACCATGCCGCAGCACACGAGAGGCCTGGCCCGCAGCCTCACCGTGATCGCGGTCGGTCTGGCGCTCAGCATCGGCGTGGGTGGCCCGATCCTGGTGGGCCCGGCGAACGCAGCACCGTCCGAGACCGGCGCGCGCAGCGGCATCGCCGGCACGAAGGTGACCACCGCGGACCTGAACCTGCGCAGCGCCCCCAGCCTGGACGCACCGATCGTGCGCGTGATCCCCAAGGGCACCAAGGTCACCACGACCGGGGTGATGTCCGGACGATTCGCGCAGGTCACCATCGGCGGCGTCACCAACTGGCTCTCCAGCCTCTACCTGGCCGATGTCGCCGCTCCCCTGCCAGCGATCGCATACCGGGCGGTCACCACGACCACGCTCGCGCTGCGTGCAACTGCGGCGGTCGATGCGACCTCTCCCGGGAATCTAAAGCCCGGCACGACGGTGGGCCTGACCGGGGTCCACTCGGTCAGCTACTCCCAGGTGGTTCACCACAACGCGGTCGCCTGGGTGCTCACCGGCTACCTGAACACCAAGGGCCAGGCCGCCGGCGTTCCCGTGCTGCCCACCGCCACCGGACGTCGCTACGTCGCGGTGGACGAGGTGAACGTGCGCGCCACGTCCGCCACGAACGGCGCGGTGGTCGCGTCTGCCACGCAGGGCACGCTGCTGTTGATCACCGGCAAGACCGCCAACAAGCGCACCGAGGTGATCTACAACGGCGCCAAGCGCTGGGCGTACACGGCGTACCTGAGCAAGACCAAGCCGAGTGCATCCGCCCCGGGCACACCGGGCGACGGCGGCAGCCTGGGCAGCGCCAGCCTGGACCGCACCAACGCCTACGCACGCGCGATCGTCCGCGAGATCAGGGCGAAGTTTCCCCAGATCAAGACCGTCTACGGTTGGCGCGCGAGCAGTGCGTACTCGTCCGATCACCCGGCCGGACGGGCGCTCGACATCATGATTCCCGACTACAAGTCGGCCGCCGGGAAGGCCCTTGGCAACGCCATTGCGCGCTACCTGCAAGACAACTACGCGCGGCTGCACGTGCACTACCTGATCTGGCGTCAGCGGCAGTGGAACGTGGAGCGCAACACCAACCCGACCACCGGCTGGCGCGGCATGGCCGATCGTGGCACCGACACGGACAACCACCTGAACCATGTGCACGTGTCGGTGTACGACGTGAAGTAGCGGGACGGCTCGGGCGGACGCGTCGCTACCCGCCACGGGCACCGGCGTGGGTTGGCGAGCCGTCCTGGGCACGGCGACGGTCGCCGCGTCCGCTGGCTCCTGTGGCACCACACGCACTCGCTGCGTTTGGGCCCGCACGCCCCGGCCCGGTATGGTTTATCGGTCAGGTCCCCATCGTCTAGCGGCCTAGGACACCGCCCTTTCAAGGCGGCAGCGCGGGTTCGAATCCCGTTGGGGATGCCATCAGGAACGCCACTCAGGGCTTGGACCGCGGGATGGTCGTTGTCCACAGCTTTGAGCCTCGCCGAGAGATGTCACATTCGCGTTCTCAACCACCACTTCTCGCTCCGGGGTAGTAGTGTGACCCATACCGCCACGCGGAGGAAAGCCGGTGAAAATCCGGCACTGACGCGCAACCGTGAGCCGACCATTGTGGTCGACGAGCCGGATCACTCCTCGTGGGGGCAGAACCTTTACCCGCTGTCGCGAATGCATCGGGGGCGGCGCATCCGTCTCCTTTGCTGCAGCAGAAGGAAGACGAGCATGACGAACCCCGCGTGGCTGGCTCCCCCAGACCAATCCACCGCCCCCACCCGGTTGGACGCCCTGATGCACTACTGGCTGGGGCAACGCGCCGGCACGGTGGCGGCGAAGACACTGCGTGCCGACCAGGACCTGCTCCGACTCATTCCGCAGGCTTATCTCAGCCGGGACGCAGCCTCCATTGGTCCGCAGGACGTGATGGGCATTCTCAGCGGGCTGCGCGCCCGGGGGCTGTCGGAGTTGTCGGTGCGCCGCCACCGCTCCAGCCTGTCGCAGTTCTTCGGCTGGTGCTTCCGCAACGGGCTGATCGGCCAGACCCCGGTCGATGACACCGTCGGGGCCGTGCCGGTCACGCCCGCCGTGGTGAACCCCTTCAGCGCGGACGAACTCGAAGCGGCCTGGGTGGAATGGTCCGAGTACTCGCCGGTGCTTGCCGATGTGATGCTGGTGCTGGCCCGCACCGGGCTGCGCTGGAGCGAGGCTCGCGCCCTGTCCGTCGCGGACGCTCGGCCCGATCAGCTGCGCGTGACCCGGTCGAGCAGCGAAGGTGGCGACGTGCGACGGCTGCCCGCAAGCCGTGTGCGCGTTGTGCCAGTGGTGCCGCGAATCCGTCCGATCGTGCATGGACTGCTGACCGGCCGTGACCCCGATGAACTGTTGTTGACGACGAGTTTCGGGTCGCAGTTGCACCGCACAGCGGTCCTGCGTCGCTTGAACTGGTCCCAGACCGGGCGCGGCCGACGGCTGCATGACCTGCGCCACACGGCGGCCCAACTGTGGCTGGCCGAGGGTGTCACCGCCGGGAACGTCCGGGCGTGGATGGGTCCGACCCGCCTGGCCGCATAGTCAGCCGGGCGTGAGGGACGCCGGCCATGATTGCGACAGGCCGCTACCGGCCAGGACCTGTGGCGAGGGTCAGCGCTCTGCGTCGAGTGATTCTGAAATGACCCGCAGGGGATCGCACCACTCACGGCGTGTTGCGGGTCGAGGCAGTGACTGGTGTCGGGATTTCAGAAAGTGACGAAGGCAAATGCGCGAAGAGTGCTTCGCGGGCGGGCGCGCGCCAAGGTGACGGCCGGGTCGGTTTCGCGACTCCCCCCTCAATCGATCCGAACCCTTGCTCTGGATGGGCTTCTGAGATCCTGACACCAGTCACTGCCCCGACCCGCAACACGCCGGGCTTCTGGGGAACTACGGCGGGTGATTTCAGAATCACTCAACCGAGAGTCGCCGAGGCTCCCCCATCAGTCTCTCGCTTCATACGAACACCACGATGGCAGGCGGGGCCACCGCGCACCCGCGACCGCAACGGCCGGAAGGAACCGTGCCCGATGCGGGTCAGCGCACATTCAGCCCGCCCACCAGCACGCAGCGGCGGCGCCGGGCGAAATGCCTGGCCGAGGTCAGGCCCTCGCCGGTGGGTCCGGCGATGGTGAACGTGCCGTAACCCTCGCCACCGATGCCGATGCCCGCGTATGAGGGGCCGTTCTTGACGAAGATCGTGGTCTGGATGCGTTTGGCCATCGTGGTCAACGCGTTCACGTCGGAGGAGTGCATCACCGCCGTGTGCCGGTTGCCGTGCTCAGCGATCACCGCCCAATCCATCGCCTGCTCCAGCGTCGCCGCCCGCACAATCGGCAGGATCGGCATCATCAACTCCACCCGCACGAACGGATGTTCGAACGGCACCTCGGCGATGATCAGCTTCGTACCTGCCGGGGCGAGCACCCCGAGCGCCTCCAGAATCACCGACGCATCCTTGCCCACCCAGTCGGTGACGGCGTGTCGTCCGTTGACCACCAGCGCGACCAGCTTGTCGATCAGGGCCGGGTCGCGCAGCTCGTACGCACCGTTCTTGACCATCTCGAACTTGAGCAGGTCGGTGATCGAATCGACCGCGATCACCTCCTTCTCAGAGGTGCAGGGCAGGTTGTTGTCGAAGCTCGACCCCAGCACGATGTCGCGGGCGGCCTTCTCGATGTCGGCGGTCGCGTCGACCAGCGCAGGTGGGTTACCAGCACCTGCGCCGATCGCCTTCTTTCCGCTGCTGAGTACGGCTTTCACTATGCCGGGGCCGCCGGTGGCGACCAGCAGTCGCACCAGCTTGTGGCTCATCATCGCGTTGGTGTTCTCGATCGAGGGGTTCTGCACGGTCACGATCAGGTTGGCCGGCGCGCCCGCCGCGACCAGCGCCCGGTTCAGCTCGCGGATCAGCCAATGCGTGATCCTGGTGGCCCGCGGGTGCGGGCTGAACACCACCGAGTTGCCCGCGGCCAGCATGCCGATCGAGTTGTTGATCACGGTCTCGGTCGGGTTCGTGGTGGGCGTGATCGCG
>DAOSUG010000005.1:0-15452 GCA_035378545.1 Micropruina sp.
CGATGAACCCCGACGAACCGCGGGTCGACGACCCGGTGGTTCCCGACATCACCGTCGCCACCTCCGTCGGCCTGATCGAGCGGCCGCCGCTGCTGGCCGAGGCGATGGGCGACGACGAGATCGACGAAGAGGGCACCAGCCTGTGGAAAGGTGCCTTTCAGCGCCTGATCCGCAACCCCTCTGCGATTCTCGGCGCCGTGATCGTGACCCTCTTCGTGCTGGTGGCGATCCTCGCCCCCGTTCTGGCCCCGTACGAGCCGGCCGGCTCGCAGTGGATCAACCAGATCACCCCGTCCACGCTGCCGCCCTTCTCGCCCGAGCACCCGTTGGGCTTGGACCCCTTCGGTTCCGACCTGCTCACCCAACTGATCTTCGGTGCCCGCCAATCGCTGATCATCGGCGTCGTCTCCACCCTGCTGGGCCTGATCGGCGGTGCGATCCTGGGTGGCCTGGCGGGGGCCTTCGGTGGCTGGGTGGACGTTGCCGTCATGCGCCTGGTCGACATTCTGCTGTCGATTCCGTCGCTGCTGCTCGCCGTTTCGGTGGCCGCGGTGATGGGCCGTCAGCCGCTGGCCATCATGGTCGCGATCGCAGCCGCCCAGGTGCCGATCTTCGCCCGGCTGCTGCGTGGCTCGATGCTGGCCGAGTCGCGCAAGGACTACGTGCTCGCCTCGTGGTCGCTCGGCCTGCGCCGGCGCACCATCACCATGGGTCATGTGCTGCCCAACTCGCTGGGGCCGGTGCTCGTCCAGGCCACCTTGTCACTGGCCACGGCGATCATCGAGGTCGCTGCCCTGTCGTACCTCGGCCTCGGCGACCCCGATCCGGCCGTTGCCGAATGGGGACGCATGTTGGTCAAGGCACAGGACCGGTTGCAGTCCGCGCCCCACCTGACCCTGTTCCCCGGCATCTGCATCGCTGTCACGGCCCTGGGGTTCACCCTGCTCGGCGAGGCCCTGCGCGAGGCCCTCGACCCGAAGTCGAGGCGGTGACCATGCGCGAACCGCTGCTCGAGATCGACAACCTGAGCGTCACGTTCCGGCGCCGCCGCTCGGTCACCCGCGCCGTGGACGGGGTGAGCTACTCGGTCGCGCCCGGCGAGATCGTCGGCGTGGTGGGCGAGTCGGGGTCTGGCAAGTCCGTCACGGTGCTCGCGCTGATGGGGCTGTTGCCCGATCGCGGCGTCGAGGTGACCGGTCAGGTCCGCTATGCCGGACGTGACCTGCTCAGCCTGGGCGATTCGGCGATGGCGAAGCTGCGCGGCCGCGAGATCGCGATGGTCTTTCAGGACCCGATCAGTTCGCTCAACCCCGTGGTGCCGATCGGGGTGCAGGTCGCCGAGGTGCTGCTCACCCACACCCGCACCACCCGTAGGGCGGCCATGGCCGAATCGGTCGACCTGCTGCGCCGGTGCGGTATTCCCGATCCCGAGCGCCGGCTGAAGGAGTACCCGCATCAGCTGTCCGGCGGCATGCGGCAGCGGGCGCTGATCGCCATGGCGCTGGCCTGCAAGCCCAAGCTGCTGATCTGCGACGAGCCGACCACCGCCCTCGACGTCACGATTCAGGCGCAGGTGCTCGAGTTGCTCAAAGAGCTGGTCACCGACTCGGGCACGGCGATGATCATGATCACCCACGACCTGGGGGTGGTGGCCGGGCTGTGCGACCAGGTCAACGTGATGTACTCCGGACGCATCGTCGAGGCCGCGCCCCGCACCGAACTGTTCGCACACCCCCGGCACCGCTACACCCACGGCCTGCTCGCCTCGATCCCGCGGCTCGACCTGCCGCGCGGCGAACCGCTGCACCCGATTCCGGGCACCCCGCGCGACACCGTGGCGTGGGCCAAGGCCTGCGCGTTCGCGCCCCGCTGCCGGTTCGCCACCGACGCGTGCGTGACGCCCGACATCGCCCTGGCGCCCTTGTCCGATTCGCCGCCCGATCACCCGGTGCGCTGCGTCCACCCCGCGGAGGCCTGAGATGGTTGAGCCCGTCGACACCGAACCCGGCCGCGACGACCTGCTGGTCGTCGAGAACCTGCAGGTGCACTTCCCGATCCGCAAGGGCCTGGTGTTCGACCGCACCGTCGGCCACGTCAAGGCGGTGGACGGTGTGTCGCTGCGGGTGCCCCGCGGCAGCACCTACGGCCTGGTCGGCGAGTCGGGCTGTGGCAAGTCCACGTTCGGACGTGCGGTGCTGCGCCTGGAGGAACCGACCGGTGGCACTGTCACGCTGGACGGTGAGAGCGTCACCGGCCTCAAGGGGGAGAACCTTCGGCAGGCCCGGCGGCGGATGCAGATGGTGTTCCAGGATCCGCTGGCCTCGCTCGACCCGCGCCAATCCGTCCAGAGCCTGATGATCGAGCCGCTGCGGGTGCACCAGCCCGCCCCGCACGAGCAACTGGTGGCCCGCGCCGCAGAGATGCTCGAACTGGTCGGCATGCCCCGCTCGGCGCTGGCCAAGTACCCCCACGAGTTCTCCGGCGGCCAGCGGCAGCGCATCGGCATCGCGCGGGCGATGATCCTCAACCCCGAACTGGTGATCGCCGACGAACCGGTCTCGGCCCTGGACGTATCGGTGCAGGCCCAGGTGATCAACCTGCTGGAGAAGCTGCAGCACGAGTTCGGCCTGACCTACATCGTGATCGCCCACGACCTGGCGGTGGTGCGGCACATCTCGGACGTGGTCGGCGTGATGTACCTGGGCCGGCTGGTCGAAGAGGCGCCGTCGGATGCGTTGTACGCCCAGGCGCTGCACCCGTACACGATCGCGTTGATGTCGGCGATCCCGATCCCCGACCCCGAGGTCGAGGACCGGCGCGAACGCATCCTGCTGCGCGGCGACCTGCCCAGCCCGGCCAACCCGCCGTCCGGCTGCCGCTTTAACACCCGGTGCCCCTACCGGCAACCCACCCGCTGTGACACCGACGAACCCGAGTTGCGCGAGATCGAGGGGCATGCCGGACGGCGGGTCGCCTGCCACTGGGCCGAGCAGATCCTGACCGGCGAGGTGCAGCCGGCGGACGCCCTGGTGGTCGAGGCCGTGGCCGCCGACCCAACCCCCGCCTAACTTTCCAGCGCCTGCCTTACTCCGCGGAGTAAGGCAGGCGCTGGAGAGTTAGGAGGGCGCTCGGCGTCAGGCGACCCGCTGCACCCGAGAACGGCCGAGGCTGCCGACCACGGCGTGGAAGGCGGCCAGCACCCGCTGCAGGGACGGCTTCACCACCGCCAGGCTCACCTCGCCGGACGCCTCGCGGGCCCGCCGCAGGTGCCGCTTCACCGTCGAGAGCGAGCAGCCGAGCCGCAGCGCGAGCGTCTCGAGGCTTTCGTGCGGGTTCGCCTGGCGCAGCCGGACGATTTCGTCACCGTTCAGCTGCCGTGCCCCCCGGACGACGCCCGCGAACGCGTCGAAGTCCTCGGCCTCGACCTTGATGCCCAGCGCCACCCGGATCTGCGTGCGCTGGGCGGCGGTGGTGCCGGCAGCAAACCCTGCCACGTCGTGATCGACCACGGCCTGGTACAGGCACGAGCTGAACAGCGGGCAGTCGGCGCAGATCGCCGCGGCGCGTCCGGTCAGCAAGGTCAGCGTGCGCTGGCTGCCGGCGTCGCGCCGGGCCGTTCCCGGATCCTCCAACAACTCGTGCTGAAAGACGGCGGGCTGGTCGATGCAGGCGGCGCGCTCGGCGCGAATGCGGTGCGTCATGTTCGTTCTCACTTTCGTGACTGGGCCTCGTCGGGGTTGGACGCGAGAGGTCACGAATCGGTTGCAACTCCCCCCGGAAAAACCCTGAACCCTTCCGCGCGCGCGGTCGGCTCCGGGCTTCCCTTTTGAACGCTACCCTGGCCCTGACTACGCATTCCAGGGGAGCACTACCCATGCAGGCCTTCACCAAAGAGCCGGATTGGCTCACCACGATGGCGGACGGCACCGTCAAGCAACTCAACCCGTTCTCGGGCACCGAGGTGTGGACGGTGGCCGGCCGCGGCAATCGTCCGCTCGGGGTGACCCTGCCCGATCCGGTGCCGCTCGACCTCACCCAGCACGGCCGGTACTGCGCCTTCTGCGAGCAGCGCTACCTCGACACCCCGCCCGAGAAGTCGCGCATGGTGCGCCACCCCGACGATCGCCGCGAGACCCTGTACGGCATTCCTCCCGAGGACCTGTTCGCCACCGTCGCCGAGTTTCGCCGGGTGCCGAACCTGTTCGAGATCCTCAGCTACGCCTACTGGCACGCCAACTACCGCTACACGCTGCCGCCGCGCGTGGAGGCTCGCAAGACCGCCTACCTCACCTCGCCCACCGGTCGCGACCACGTGCTGCGGGTCGCCCGCGCCAAGCTGCTGGCCGGCGGACGTTCCCCCGAGCAGGTGGACGCGATGAGCGTGGACGAGCGCCTGGCGTCCGCCTCGGGGTTCTTCGGTGGCGGCCACGACGTGATCATCAGCCAGCGCCATTTCGTGGACGGTGCGACCGACAACACGCAACTGGCGGCGTCCGGCACCATGACGACCGACGAGCACGCGCACTTTCTGGCCTTCACCGTCGAGTCGATCCAGGCGCTCTTCAACCTGAACCGCTACGCCCGCTACGTGGTGGTGTTCCAGAACTGGCTGCGCCCGGCGGGTGCGTCCTTCGACCACCTGCACAAGCAACTCGTCGCCGTGGACGAACGCGGGGTGCAGGCCGAGCGGGCCGTGGCCGCGCTGCGCAGCAACCCGAACGTGTTCAACGAGAACGCCGTCAACTACGCCGGCTACAAGAACCTGGCGCTGGCCGAGAACGAGCACGCGATCGCCTTCGCCGGATTCGGCCACCGGTTTCCCTCGCTCGAGATCTACTCCAAGAGCGAGCAGTGCGATCCGTGGGAGCAGTCCCCGGTCGAGTTGCGGGGCATGTCGGACCTGCTGCACGCCATGCATGCCGCCACCGGGGTCGAAGTGCCGTCCAACGAGGAGTGGCACTACCGCCCGATCGACGTCGACGTCGCGATGCCCTGGCGCATCGTGCTGAAGTGGCGCATCTCGACCCTGGCCGGTTTCGAAGGCGCCACCAAGATCTACCTCAACACCCTCGACCCCTGGGCGATCCGCGATCGCGTGGTACCGAAGCTGCGCGCGCTGCGCGACGACGGGCTGATCGCGCCCGATCTGCGCATCGGCGACGAGGCCGAGTGCCGTCCCAACTCGCTGCGCTACCACAGCGTCGGACGCTGAGCGCACTGGGGGTAACCTCAGGGGCCACCGGCCGCCGGTCCGGGGCACAATGGACGGACTCGCGAGCGAAGGTGAACCCCGATGTCGACTCCGCAATGGCAGAACCTGCCCGTACCGCCAAACTCCGACAGGCCGGCCGGTGCCGCTGGTCGGTCCCAGGCCGGTGGTGAGGTGTGGGCGGCCTTCTCGGCCGACCCGCGCGAGGCCCAGTACCAACACCTGCGCGCCTCGGACGCCGACCGCGGCCTCGCCGCCTCGCTGCTGGCCGACGCCCACGCCGACGGACGGCTCGATCAGGACGAATACGAGCAGCGGCTGAACCAGGCGACCAGCGCCAAGAGCCTGGGTGAGCTGGTGCCGGTACTGGACGACCTGACCCCGCAGCGGGCGTCCGCCGACCAGGGCGAGGAGGCCTGCATGCCGGGCATGCTCACCGCCAAGAACGCCCGGGCCTCGATCGCGGGACTGCCGCGCTGGTGGCTGGGCCTGGCGGTGATGTTCAACCTGATCTGGCTGTTGAGCGTGCTGGGTACCGGCGGCTGGATCTACTACTGGCCGATGTGGCCCATGTTGGGCACCGCGATCCCGGTGATCCTGGGCTGGATCAACGGTGGTCAGGGTCGTCCTGACCGGCAGCAGGCCCAGTTGCCACCCGCGACCCACGGCGACGACCTGCGCTGATTGCTGCATTGCGGGGGTGCCGGGCATCCGCTTTCAGTTTCTGTCGGACGCGGTTGGTAGGTTGCTGGCCGTGTCCGTGATCCAGGCCCGCTCGCTGGTCAAGAGCTATGGCGACCTCAACGCCGTCGACGGCATCGACTTCGACGTCGCCGCCGGTGAGTCGTTCGGCCTGCTCGGGCCCAACGGTGCGGGCAAGTCCACCACCATGCGCATGATCGGCGGCACGTCGCTGCGCACGTCCGGCACCCTGTCGGTGCTGGGCATGGATCCCGAAACCAACGGCCCCGACGTGCGGGCCAACCTGGGCGTCATTCCGCAGCAGGACAATCTCGACACCGAGTTGCGGGTGCGCGACAACCTGATCACCTACGGCCGCTACTTCGGGCTGCCGCGCAGCTACCTGCAGCGCCGTGCTGACGACCTGCTCGAGTTCGCGCAGCTCACCGACAAGGCGGGCGAGAAGGTCGACAACCTCTCCGGCGGCATGAAGCGCCGGCTCACCATCGCCCGCGGGCTGATCAACGAGCCCAGAATCCTGCTGCTGGACGAACCCACCACCGGCCTCGACCCGCAGGCCCGGCACATCTTGTGGGACCGGCTGTTCCGGCTCAAAGAAGAGGGCGTCACGCTGGTGGTCACCACCCACTTCATGGACGAGGCCGAGCAGCTGTGCGACCGGCTGGTGGTGATGGATCACGGACGCATCGTGGCTGAGGGTTCGCCGCTGCAGCTGATCCGGCAGTACTCCACCCGCGAGGTGCTCGAGGTGCGCTTCGGCTCCGAACGCAACGCCGTGGTGGTCGAACAGTTGGCCGACGTGGCCGAGCGGCTCGAGGTGCTGCCCGACCGCATTCTGCTCTACACCGACGACGGCGAGGCGGCGCTCGAGCGCGTCACCTCGCGCGGGCTGCAGCCGCTCACCTCGCTGGTGCGACGCGCGTCCCTCGAAGACGTGTTTCTGACGCTCACCGGAAGGTCGCTCATTGACTGACCGGGCAGCGTCGACGACCTCGGTCGCCACCGACTCCAACCGCCTCGCCTACACCGGCGGGGCGGTGCCGGCCGCCGTGCAGGCACGCATCGCCCGGCGCTGGGGGTGGTGGCTGTACGCGCAGTACCGGTTGACGTCGATGCGCGCCTACCTGCAGACCATCGTGATCCGCTCGATCGGCCTGCCGCTGCTGTACCTGGCTTCGATGGGGCTGGGGCTGGGCGCCCTGGTCGACGCGGGAGCGGGCGGTGTCGACGGGGTCAGCTACCTGGTGTTCGTGGCGCCCGGGTTGCTGGTGTCGTCCATCGTGATGGAGGCCAGTGGCGAGTTCACCTACCCGGTGATGAGCGGCTTCAAGTGGCAGAAGCACTTCTTCGCCGCCTCGGCGTCGCCGCTTCGTCCGGGGCAGATCTCGGTCGGCGAGGTGGTTGCCGTGGGGCTGCGATTCATGGCCGAGTCGGTGGTGTTCTGGCTGGCGTTGGTGCTGTTCGGCGCGGTGCCGTCCGGCATGTCGTGGCTGGTGATCCCGATCGCGACCCTGGCCGCCCTGGCGTTCGGGGCGCCGCTGCTGGCCTTCTCGGCGACGCAGACCGACGAGGGCGCGCAGTTCGCGTTCATTCAGCGGTTCGTGGTGATGCCGATGTTCCTGTTCGCGGGCACCTTCTTTCCGCTCGCCGCGATGCCCTGGTACCTGCAGTGGGTCGGCTGGATCTCGCCGATGTGGCACGGCACCCAGCTGGCCCGCATCGTCTGCTTCGGTATGCCCAACCCGGCCTGGCTGACGGTGCTGCACGTGGTGGTGCTGCTGGTCGCGGCGGTGGTCGGCACCTGGGCCGCGGCCCGCATCTTCACCCGAAGGCTCACCCGATGACCGCGCTCAGCGCCCTGTATGCGGGCAACGTCCGGGCGGTGCTCGAGCGCGGCTTCAAGGTGATCGGCACCCAGAACTGGGCGATTCTGGTCTCGGGCTTCTTCGAGCCCGTCTTCTACCTGCTGGCGATGGGTTTCGGACTGGGCGGGCTGGTCGGTCAGGTGACCGGGCCGAACGGCACGCCGATGACCTACGTGGCGTTCATCGCGCCGGCGCTGCTGGCCACCTCGGCCATGAACGGCGCCATCTACGACAGCACCTGGAACGTGTTCTTCAAGATGCGGTTCGGCCGCCTCTACGAGGCCATGCTCAGCACCTCGCTGGGTCCGCTGGACGTGGCCGCCGGCGAAATCGCGATGGCGCTGTTCCGAGGCCTGCTGTATGCCTGCGGATTTCTGGGGGTGATGGCGATGCTCGGCATCGCCACGTCGTGGTGGGCGCTCGCGATGGTGCCGGTCGCCCTGCTGATCGCGCTGGGGTTCGCCGCCGTCGGCATGGCGGTGACCAGCTGGTTCACGTCGTTCCAGCAGATGGAGCTGATCAACATCGTGCTGTTGCCGATGTTCATGTTCAGCTCGACGCTGTTTCCGATCGACGTGTACCCGCCGGCCGTGCAGTGGTTCATCCAGGCACTTCCGCTGTGGCACGGCGTCGAGTTGATGCGCCAGCTCTCGATCGGGGCGTTCGGCCCGATGACGGCCGTGCACCTGGCCTACTTCGGCGTGATGTCCGTGGCGGGCGTGGCCTTCTGCACCCTGCGGCTGCGGGCGTTGTTCCTGCGCTGATCGGGCCGCGCGGGGTTCAGGCCGACTGGCCGACCTCTTTGGTGCCCACCCGGACTCGATTGCCGTCGGGATCGGTCACCTCGAAGTCGCGGGCCCACGGGTGCTGCTCGACCTCGGCGCCGAACCGGTGGGCGACGGCGTCCACGTCGGGCACCCACACGAACACCAGCGCCGGGCCCTGGGCGTCGGCCTGGTTCTCGCTGAGAAAGACGTCGGCGCCGTCACGTCGGATGCCCATGAACCGGTGTGTGGTGCCGGCGCCGTAGCGATGGGTGAAGTCATGGCGAAAACCCAGCTGCTGCCACCATTCCAGGGCCGCGTCGACGTCGACGACGCGAAGGATCGGAACCACCTGAGTCATTCACTGCCTCCTTGCCGAATGGCTTTGGTCCATGATGCCTGCCGGACGTCGATCGTGCGGGTCGACAAGCCGCGGGCCGAAGCGTAACGTTGCCCGGCTATGCATGATTTCCCACCGCGGATCGACGCCTACACGCGCGCCGAAACCGCCAGGCCGGACACGCGCAGCCCAGCACGGTTTCTGCTGTGGACGCTGCGCGTGCAATGGGACGTGCTCGCAGCCCTGAGCATCGCAGGGCTGGCCTGGTTTCTGCCCAGTGCGTTGAGCCCCTACCTGCTCGGACGCACCATCGACGCCGGGATCCTGGTCGGCGACTGGGCCGCCACCGCGTGGTGGGCCTCGCTGCTGGCGGCGGTGATCCTGGTCGGCGCGGCCAGCGGAATCGTGATGCACACCTACGCGGTGCGGGGCTGGCTGATCGCGCTGTACGGCACGCAGAAGCTGGTCACCCGCAAGTCGGTGCAGTTGGGGCACGTGTTGAACCGCCGGCTGCCGACCGGTGAGGTACTGAGCATCAGTTCGTCCGACTCCGACATCTTCGGGGCCACGTTCGAGGTGGTCGCCCGCGCGTTGGGCGCCTTCGGGGCGTTTCTGCTGGTCGCCGGGCTGATGCTGAGCACGTCCGGACCGCTGGGGCTGGTGGTGCTGCTGGTCGCGCCGCTGATGGTGGCCGCGGCGGTGCCGGTGCTGCGTCCGCTGAACCGGGCCCAGACCGCCGAACGCACCCAGAACGGCGAGCTCACCTCGATGGCCGCCGACATCGTGGCCGGCCTGCGCATTCTGCGCGGCATCGGCGGCGAGTTGACCTTCGGCGACAACTACGCCGTGCAGTCGCAGAAGGTGCGCCGGCTCGGCGTCACCGCCGGCACCTGGCAGGCCGTTGTCGACACACTGTCGGTGCTGCTGTCGGGGTTGTTGCTGGTCGTGCTGGTCTGGCTCGGGTCGCACGAGATGATGGCCGGGCGGCTCACCCTGGGGCAGTTGATCAGCTTCGTCGGCTACGCGATCTTCATGGTGTGGCCGCTGCAGACCATGTTCGAGGTGGCGCAGAAGTGGGTGCGCGGCCTGGTGTCGGCACGCAAGACGATCGCCCTGCTGAACGCCGAGTTGCCCTGGACCGAGGGCGACCTGCCGTTTCCCGCCCGGCCACGGTTGCGGGACGAGAAGTCGGGGTTGGTGGTCGAGCCGGGCGAGTTTCTGGTCGTCGTCAGCGCCGACCCGGACGAGTCGGCCGCCCTGGCCGACCGGCTGGGTCGCTACCTGCCCACGGCCGGGGGCGCGCCCACCGACGAGCCGGACGAGGACGAACTGAAGGGCCGGGCCGCGCGGCAGGCGCGCGCCGAGAAGGAGCGGCGCCGGGCGGAGATCGCGCGGCGCGATGCCGAGACCGCCGGCACAGCCTGGGGCGTGAGCGCGGACGGGCTCGATTACGAGCACTACCGCATGGACTCCCTGCGCGAGCGGGTGCTGGTCTCGGACGCCGGCAGCCAGTTGTTCGCCGGCACCTTTCAGCAGGCCGTCGATCCACTGGGGGTGCACACCCGCGAGCAGGCGGAGCGCGCGTTGCGCACCGCGGCGGCCGAGGACGTCTTCGACGGCTTGCCGCAGGGCTGGGCAAGTCGGGTCGACGAGAAGGGTCGCGGGCTCTCGGGCGGTCAGCGGCAGCGGGTCGTGCTGGCTCGGGCGCTGTTGGCCGACCCCGAGGTGCTGGTGCTGGTCGAGCCCACGTCCGCCGTGGACGCCCACACCGAAGAGGCGATCGCCGAGCGGCTGGCCGGCCATCGGCGTGGACGCACCACCGTGGTGATGACCGGTTCGCCGCTGCTGGTGCATCAGGCCGACCGGGTGGCGTTCGTGGCGCAGGGCCGTCAGCTGGCCACCGGCACCCATGCGTACCTGGTGCGCAACCATCCGGGCTACCGATCCGTGATCAATCGTGGAATGGAGGACGACGATGAGCACTGACACGACGCTGGGCTCCGATCAGCTTGCCTTGTCGGCCGCCAGTTGGTCCGATCATCCGAACCGTTTCGAGTTGCCGCCGGAGCTGAGCGATCCCGCACCGGGAATGCCGGCTCTCGCGGTCCGGTTCCGTAGCCGGCAGGCCAGGGCGGAGGCGTTCTTCGCGGCGTCCAGAAACCCCGAGCAGGGGCTGCCGGTTGCGCACAACGCGAAGGCCTTCGCGTTCATCGGCTCGCTGCTGTCGACGCGGCGCGCCCTGCTGACCGCCGTGATCGCCTTCAACGTGCTGGCCGCCACGGCCGGGCTGATCGTGCCGCGCATGCTGGGCGATCTGGTGGACGAGGTCGCGGCCGGCAACACGCCGTTGGCTGCGTTCGATGCGATCATCCTCGGCGTCGCCGGTGTCGTGGTGGTGCAGGCACTGCTCACCTTCGCGGCGCGCCGCGCGTCCGCCGTGTTCGGCTACGACCTGCTGGCCGCCGCCCGCGAGGCGATCGTGCGCACCGTGCTGCGGCTGCCGCTGGGGCGGATCGAATCGGCCAGCTCGGGCGACCTGCTGACCCGCATCACCTCCGATGTGTCGAAGATGAGCGAATCGGTGCGTTGGGCGTTTCCGCAACTGGTGATGTCGGTGGTGGTGACCGCGCTGACCATCGTGGCGATGGTGCTCAACTCATGGTTCCTGGCGCTGCCGCTGGTGGTGTCGATCACCGTGCTGGTCCTGGTGACAAGGGTGTACCTGCGGCGCGCGATGCCCGGCTACATCACCGAGTCGGGCACCTATTCGCAGATCAACTCCACCATGACCGAAACCGTCGAGGGGGCTCGCACGGTCGAGGCGCTGGGGTTGCACGGGCGGCGGATCCAGATCGGCGAGGACGACATCGCGGTGTCGAACCAGGCCGAGCGGTACACCATGACGCTGCGCAACCTGCTGTTCATCTTTCTGGACGCCAGCTACCAGCTGCCGCTGGTCGCGGTGGTGGTGCTGGGCACCTGGGGCTACGCCAACGACTGGGTGACGATCGGCCAGATCACCGCCGCCGCAATCTATGTGCAGCAACTGGTGGAGCCGCTGGACCGGATGATCCAGGTGGCCGACCGGCTGCAGATCGGCCTCGCGGCCACCACCCGACTGCTCGGCATCGCCGAGGTGCCGCAGGATCGGGTGCCGGGCGCGGCTCGTCCGGTCGATGAGCATCTGGTGGGCAGCGAGTTGCGCTTCGCCTACCGCGAGGGCCGCGACGTGCTGCACGGCATCGATCTCGACCTCGCGCCGGGGGAGCGGCTGGCCGTGGTGGGACCGTCCGGGTCGGGCAAGTCGACGCTCGGACGGCTGCTGGCCGGCATCAACGGGCCGCGCACCGGCACCGTCCGGGTCGGCGAGGTCGAGCTGATGACCCTGCCGCTGGACGTGCTGCGCACCGAGGTGGCGCTGGTCACGCAGGAGCATCACGTGTTCGTGGGCACCGTCCGCGACAACATCGTGCTGGCCCGCGACCACCAGCTGTCGCCCGAGCAGGGCGACGCGGCGGTGCTCGACGCACTACGCGCGGTGGATGCCCTCGATTGGGTGCAGAAGTTGCCGAACGGGCTCGACACCATGCTCGGCCACGGACGCACGCAGCTCACCCCGGCGCAGGCGCAGCAGGTGGCGTTGGCCCGGCTCGTGGTGGCCGATCCGCACACCCTGGTGCTCGACGAGGCCACCTCGTTGATCGACCCGCGCACGGCGCGTCACCTGGAGGGGTCGATGGCGGCGCTGTTGGAGGGACGCACGGTGATCGCGATCGCGCACCGCCTGCATACGGCCCACGACGCGGACCGGATCGCGGTGGTGATCGACGGCCGGATCGTTGAGCTGGGCTCCCACGCCGAGCTGCTCGAACAGGGCGGCGAGTACGCCCGGCTGTGGCACACCTGGCGTTCCTGACTTCGCACCCCGTCATCCCGGCGCACCCCGTCATCCCGGCGGACGCCGGGATCTCGACCACCGGCCGGCGTGATTGGGCAATCGAGGGATGACGAGGCTAGACGGGCTCGATCGACACCCGCTCGATGATCGCGCGGAGCCGCTCGGCCCACGCCGGGTCGTCCGCCCGCGTCTCGGCGGCCGCCTGCACGGCGTCGAGCAGGGCCCCCTCATACATGTCGCCGCCGGCCGCCGGGTCGCGCTCGAGCACGTCCAGCGCCAGCGGGATCAGCACCGGCAGGCTCAACCGTTGGCCGATCATGATCCGCAGATCCTCGGCGTCGAACAACTCCAACGGCTGCCGGCGCAGCCGATGGCAGGTGCGGATCAGGTAGGTGGCATCCGGTGGCGGATCACCCCAATCCTCCCCGTCGAGTTGCTGCAGGGTGACGTCGCTGTGCGGCCGGACGCGCCGTCGATCGTGGCCGGTCACCAGGTGAGCACCAGCTTGCCGACCGCGTCCCCCGAAGCCAGATGCTCATGGGCGGCACGCACGCTGGCGATCGGGAACCGGGTCTCCTGTGCCGGACGGATCGTACCGCTGGAGAACAGCGGCCACACGGTGCGCGCCACCTCGGCGCAGATCGCCGCCTTCTGTTCCAGCGGACGTCCGCGCAGGCTGGTCGCCGTCACCAGGCCGCGTTTGGCCAGCAGCTTGCCCAGATCGAGCGTGCCCTTGCGTCCGCCCTGCATGCCGATCACCACCAGCCGTCCGTCATCGGCCAGCCCATCCACGTTGAGGTCCAGGTACTTGGCGCCGATCACGTCCAGGATCACGTCGGCCCCGTGGCCCGCGGTGGCACCCTTGAGCGCGCCGAGCCAGTCGTCGTGGTAGTCGAAGGCCGCCTCGGCGCCGAGGTCGCGGCACAGCGCCAACTTGTCGGGGGTGCCGGCGGTCGCGAACGCCCGCGCGCCCAGCGCGACCGCGTACTGGATCGCGAAGCTGCCGATGCCGCCGGTGCCGCCGTGCACGAGAAAGATCTCGCCCGGCGTCAGCGCCACCCGGGTGAGGTTGGACGCCACCGTGGCCGCCACCTCGATCAGCCCGGCGGCGGTGACCAGGTCGATGCCGTCCGGCGGACGCACCACCTGACCCACCGGTACCGCCACCAGTTCGGCGTAGCCGCCGCCGGCCAGTAGAGCCACGCAGGCCTCGCCCAGCTGCCAGCCGTCGACGCCCTCACCGAGCGCGGCGATGCGTCCGGAGACCTCGAGGCCGATGATGTCGCTGATGCCGTCCGGTGGCGGGTAGTGGCCCTGGCGTTGCAGCAGATCCGCCCGGTTCACCCCCGAGGCCACCACCTCGATCAGCACCTCACCGGGGCCAACGACGGGGTCGGGTACGTCGGTCAACTCAAGGACGTCCGGGCCGCCGAAGCCGTTGGACACTATCGCGCGCATGTCTCCACCCTGGCATGCGGGACCGGCGTTGACCACCACGGACAACCATTAGGATGGAGCGCTGGGCGAGGTCGCATAGTGGACTAGTGCAGCCGCCTTGAAAGCGGCCGAGCGGAAACGCTCCGTGGGTTCGAATCCCACCCTCGCCGCGTGTCGTCCCGTCTTCATGTGCTCACCCCACCCCTGCCGCTGCGCGCCTTCGGGCTGGCGGCCCTGCTGGCGGTGGTCGGCGCGGCAGTGATCGTGACCGCCTCGGCCGCTCGGCTGTCGCCGGTGCTGAGCGTGATCGGCTGGATCGCTCTGGCGGGCGCGGTTGCGCTGTGCGTGGTGGCCTGGACGACCTGGCGCCGCATGCGCGTGCGCGTCGAGCTCACCGATGAGGGTTACACCATCGACGGTCCGGACGCCCACGAGCAGGGCGACTGGTCGGACGTCACCAAGCTCACCCAGTCACCCACCACCCTGGTGATCCACCATGGCGATGAGCACCGGGTGCGGCTGGTCAGCCAACGCGGCGTGACCGCCGAGCTCATTCACCTGACCGGTGACCTGGTGCGCCGGCTGGACGCCAGCCGCGGCTACACCTCGCAGCTGTAGCGGATGCCCACCGGGCTGGGCGCGGGTGAGGTGTCAGTCGTTCACCGGATGGTAGGCGCAGGCGTCCTTGAGGTTGTCCGTCTTGCCGGACGAAGTCGTGCTCGACTTGGTCGGTTTCGGTGAGGCCGATGCACTGGCCGAGACGGACGGGTCGGCCGTCGGGCTCGCGGTGCGGGCGCTCTCGGCCTCGTCCGCTTCTTTGAGGGCCTGTTGCACCCGGCGCTGGACGGCCGGCCACGGCGGGTTGGCGCTGACCCAGCCGGCGACGCCGGGCTGGAACACGACGCTGTGCAGGCTGGTGTTCTTCACCTTCAGGGCCAAGTCGATCATGGCGGGCAGCTTGCTGCGCGGAATGTCGGTCTGGATCGTCTTGGCGCCGGCCGAGGCGATCTTCTCGAAGTTGGCCAGCACCACCTCGGGCTTGGCCTGCTGCACCACCGCGTTGATCACGCAGCGCTGCCGCTCCATGCGGCTGTAGTCAGATCCGGTGACGTGGTAGCGGCCGCGGGCGTACCACAGGGCGTCCCGACCGTCCAGGTGCTGGTTCGGGCCGGGCTCGATCCACGACTTCGGCGGAATGTTCTCGGAGGTCTTGCCGCCGCGCGGAATGCGGTAGTTC
>DAOSUG010000006.1:0-14953 GCA_035378545.1 Micropruina sp.
CAAGGCCACTCAGATGGCCGACTCGGCCGGTGTCGACATCCGGTACTACTCGGTGATCTACGCGGCCATCGACGATGTGGAGGCGGCGCTCAAGGGCATGCTCAAGCCGATCTTCGAAGAGAAGGTCAGCGGCCAGGCCCAGATCCGCGAGATCTTCCGGTCGTCCAAGTTCGGCACCATCGCGGGCTGCATGGTGATCGACGGCTCGATCCGGCGCAACAGCAAGGCGCGCCTGATCCGCGACGGTGTCGTGGTCACCGAATCGTCCATCGCCTCGCTGCGGCGTGAGAAGGACGACGTCACCGAGGTGCGCGAGGGGTACGAGTGCGGCATGACGCTGGCCAACTACTCCGACATCAAGGTCGACGACGTGATCGAGACCTTCGAAATGGTCGAGAAGCCGAGGGACTGAGATGGGTAACCCGCGCTACATCAAGGTCGCCGAGCAGATCAAGGTGATCGTGGCCGAAATGCTGGAGCGGCGGATCAAGGATCCCCGCCTCGGCTTCGTCACCGTCACCGACGTGCGGCTCACCGGCGATGGCCGCGAGGGCACGGTGTTCTACACCGTGCTGGGCGACGAGCAGGCGCAGGCCGACACGGCTGCCGCCCTGGAGTCGGCGCGCGGCCTGATCCGCTCCACGGTCGGCAAGCAGTTGGGCATGAAGTTCACCCCGACGATCGCCTTCCAGCTGGACGCCGTGCCCGAGACCGCCTCGCAGATCACCGAGGCGCTGGCCCGGGCCAAGGCCGCGGACGAGGCGGTGGCGGCCCAGGCGGCCACCGCGTCCTACGCAGGCGACGCCGACCCGTACAAGAAGGCGGACGAGGAGCAGGAGTAGGCGTTCGGCCGCTGTTCGGCTGACCGGGTGTTCATCCGTTGACATGGGTGGGGATCGGGCTTCGACATCGAAGCCCGATCCCCTTCTCGTTGTTCATCACCTGTCTGACCGGAGTGGGAGACGGTTCTCCACTCCGATCACGCGGGTGGCCGGATCGTGACGTAGCCGCACATCAAAGACAGAGTGAGTTCAGGCCTTGAGTTCGAGGCCCAGACGCACACTCTCTTCGAGGCGGCCTGACCGGCGCTTACTCCAGGGACGGGATTCGTCCGGGTCAGGGGCTAGCGTCTCGCCATGACGGATTACCGAGTCGAGGCGCTCGACGCCACCACCTGGCCCGCGTTCGAGGCGCTGGTGAGCAAGCACAACGGCATCTTCGGCGGCTGCTGGTGCATGTGGTTCCACGACCGTAGCGACACCGGTCCCGGCGCCGAAGGCAACAGGTCGGCCAAGCAGCAACTGGTGCAGCGGGGTGCGACCCACCACGCGCTGGTGATGCACGGTGACCAGGCGGTCGGCTGGTGCGAGTACGGCACCCCTGCCGAACTGCCGAACATCTATCACCGCAAGCAGTACGACGCGAGCGGCATCGCCCCGACGACCTACCGCATCACCTGCTTCTTCGTCGACCGCGACCACCGTCGTCGCGGCGTGGCCGAACTGGCCCTGACCGGTGCTCTCGATGCCATCGCGCGCGCCGGCGGTGGCAGTGTCGAAGGGTTTCCGCGGCACGACCTTGACGGACGCAAGCTCTCGGCGTCCTTTCTGTTCAACGGCACCCTGCACATGTTCGAGCGTGCCGGCTTCACCCGGGTCGCGGACCTCGCCAAGTTCCGCTGCATCATGCGCCGCAACGTGGACGCGGCCGTGGCACTAACCTGACCGGGTGAGTGACAGCGGAATCCTGGTGGTCGACAAGCCGTCCGGCTGGACCTCGCACCAGGTGGTCGGACGCTGCCGCCGGCTGCTCGGCACCCGCAAGGTCGGGCACGCCGGCACCCTCGATCCGATGGCCACCGGGGTGCTGGTGATCGGCGTCGAACGAGGTACGCGGCTGCTGGGGCATCTCGCGCTCACGACCAAAACGTACGAGGCCACGATCAGACTCGGCCAGGCCACGAACACCGATGACGCCGATGGCGAGCTCACCGCGGCGCAGGGTGCGTCCGGCATCACCGACGAGGCCATCGAGGATGCGCTGGCGGTGCTGCGCGGCGACATCGTGCAGGTGCCCTCCACCGTGTCGGCGATCAAGATCAACGGCCAGCGCGCGTACGCGCTGGCCCGCAAGGGCGAGGACGTCCGACTGGCCGGCCGGCCGGTCACCGTCAGCCGCTTCGACGTGCTGGCCCGCCGCAATACCGAGGCGGACGGTGTGCCGGTCGTCGATCTGGACGTGGTGGTCGACTGCTCGTCCGGAACCTACATCAGGGCCCTGGCCCGCGATCTGGGTGCTGCGCTGGGTACCGGAGGTCATCTGACGAGCCTGCGCCGAACCCGGGTCGGCGGCTTCGACCTCACCGGCGCACTCAGGCCCGATGCGCTGACCGCCGACCCGCCGCAGCGACCCGCCCTGATCGGTCTGGCCGCGGTCGCCCGCGACCACTTCGCGTTCGTCGAACTGGGCGACGACGAAGCCCGCGACGTCGGCTACGGACGGCCCCTGCGCAGGCCCGTCCCCGCCGACCCGACCGCGCTGCTGCACGGGCAGGAGTTGCTGGCGCTGTACCGGCCGGCGGGGGAGCGGGCCGTCCCCGTCGCCGTGCTCGTCGGCTGAGTGCCGAACCGAGCCCAACCACCGCATCGCGCGTTGATCAGCGTTGCCTGATGCCGGAGAGCGGTCACCGGTGCGTTCCCGGGGGATCGCTCTGACTGCGGGACCCTTGTCAAGCGTCCCCCCGTCGTGCAGGGTGTAGCCACACACCCGGAGGTTCCCATGTCCGCCACCGAACAGACCGAAACCGGCCAGCCCAATGAGCTGAAGCGGGTGATGGGGCCCGGGTTGCTGTTGCTGTTCATCATCGGCGACATCCTGGGCACCGGCATCTACGCGCTCACCGGCGTGGTCGCCAAAGAGGTCGGCGGTGTGGTCTGGTTGCCGTTCCTGATCGCCTTCGTCGTCGCCACCATCACCGCCTACAGCTACCTGGAGTTGGTCACCAAGTACCCGCAGGCGGCCGGCGCTGCGCTCTACGCGCACCGCGCCTTCGGCATTCACTTCCTCACCTTCATCGTCGCGTTCACCGTGATGACCTCGGGCATCACCTCGGCATCGACCGCCGCCCGGGCCTTCGCCGAGAACCTGCAGAAGGGCTTCGGCCTGGACGCCTCGGCCGGGCTCACCACGGTGATCGCGATCGGCTTCATGCTGCTGGTGGCGGCGGTCAACGTCCGTGGGGTGGGCGAGAGTGTCAAGGCCAATGTGGTGCTCACCTGCATCGAGCTGTCCGGCCTGCTGATGGTGATCTTCGTCGCCGTTTTCGCGATGTCCGAGGGCCGGGCCGACTTCTCGCGGGTGACCGTCTTCCACACCCCCGAGGACAAGGGCGTCTTCATCGCCGTCACCACCGCCACCTCGCTAGCGTTCTTCGCGATGGTCGGCTTCGAGGACTCGGTGAACATGGCCGAAGAGACCAAGGAGCCGTCCAGGATCTTCCCGAAGATCATGCTGACCGGTCTGGGCATCACCGGGGTCATCTACGTGCTGGTGTCCATCTCGGCGGTGGCGCTGGTGCCCCCGGGCGAGCTGTCCAAAGAGGGCGCGACACCGCTGCTGCTGGTCGTGCAGACCGGTGCCCCCGACCTGCCGATCGGCGCCATCTTCCCGTTCATCTCGATGTTCGCGGTGGCCAACTCGGCGCTGATCAACATGCTGATGGCCTCGCGGCTGCTCTACGGCATGGCCAACGAGGGGGTCCTGCCACCCGCCTTCGGCCGGGTGCTCAAGGGGCGCCGGACGCCGTGGGTCGCCATTCTCTTCACCACCGCGCTGGCGGTCGGCCTGATCACCTTCGTCGGCCAGGTGTCCCAACTGGGGGGCACCACCGCGCTGTTGCTGCTCGGCGTGTTCACCCTGGTGAACATCTCCGTGCTGGTGCTGCGCAAGGACCCGGTCGAACACGACCACTTCACCGCACCCACCTGGCTGCCGATCGTCGGTGCGCTCAGTTGCGCCTACCTGGTCGGGCCGTGGACCGGACGCTCCCTCGAGCAGTACTGGATCGGTGCCGTGCTGATCGGAATCGGCGTGGTGCTCAGCCTGGTGATGTTCCTGGTCAACCGTCGCCGGCACAAGCCGACCCGCTTCGAACACCCCGACGACGACCTGCGCAGTTTCGGGCCGCTCAACTGACGCCTCGAGTGATTTCCCCATAGCCAATCGGGTGGGCCGTTATCAAGCCTGCCCAGAGTACGGACCCGGGCTCGCCACTAGGCACGCGAGTAAATAAGTTATGAGTGTGTCAACAAATAAATCTCCCCAACAGCACCTGTCCGTTCACACCCGCACCCGTCGCGCCCTGCCCGGTGCGTTGATGGCCGTGGTCGCGCTGCTGACCACCGCATGCAGCGCGGGCACGCCCGCGGCGTCCACCCCGGCCGGACCGACCGTGGTGATCGAGAACGCCAAGCCCACCTTGAAGCAGGTCGAGGCCGACGGAACCACCTCGATGCAGGAGAACCTGGAGATCGCCCGAGCCGCGGTCACCGTGCCGCAGAAGCCCACCAAGGTCGTCACCTTCGACATCGCCACCCTCGACACCCTGGACGCCATCGGCGCCGGTGACAGCGTGGTCGGCGTGCCCGCCATCGGGCTGCCCGACTACCTCGTCAAGTACGCCGACCTGCCCAAGGTGGGCACCCTGTTCGAGCCCGATTTCGAGGCCGTCTCCAAGCTCGGCCCCGACCTGATCGTCACCGCCGCACGCAGTACCGGTGCCTACGACGAACTGTCCCGGATCGGCATCACGATCGATCTGACCGCGAAGTACGCCGGCGCCTTCGACCCTGACGCAGCACTGGTGCGAGCCAAGCAACTCGGCACGATCTTCGACAAGAACGACGAGGTCACCAAGCTCGCCGACGCGATCACCGCCAAGCAGCAGAGCCTGCAGGCCGAGGCCAAGAAGGCCGGCAGCGCGCTGCTGCTGTCGGTCTCGGGTGGCGAGTACGGCGCCTTCGGCGAAGGCTCGCGGTTCGGCTACTTCTTCGACACCCTCGGCTTCACCCCGGCCGTGCCGGCAGCCGAGCTTCCCGGCGCGAAAGGCTCCTCACACGGCGACACCGTCTCGAACGAGTTCATCCTGAAGGCCAACCCCGACTGGATCATCGCGTTCGACCGGGGTGCGGCCACCGGTGAGCCGGCCAGCGCCGAGCAGACCCTGACCAACGAACTGGTCGCGAAGACCACCGCCGGCCAGAACAAGCAGATCATCTACCTGCCGGCGTCCGAGCTGTACATCGTGATCAACGGGCTCACTGCCATCGATCGGGTGCTCGACTCGGTACACGGCGCGCTGACCACATGAGCCGGTGCTGACCCGTCCCACCCTGCTGATCATCGCGGGGGTCGTGCTGGTCACGGCCCTCGCGACGGCGTCCGTGCTGGTCGGCGTGGCCGAGCTGGACGGCTTCGTCCTGCTGGCCAGCCGGCTGCCGCGCACCGTCGCCCTCGTGCTGACCGGGGCGGCGATGGCCGTCACCGGCCTGATCATGCAGCTGCTGACCCACAACCGGTTCGTCGAACCCACCACCACCGGAGCCGGCGACGCCGCCAGCTTCGCCCTGCTGATGCTGCTGCTGACCAACCCGGGCCTGCCGTTGCCCGGCAAGGCCGCCGTCGCGACGCTGGGCGCCCTGGTCGGCGTCTTCGGGTTCCTCACCCTGGCCCGCCGCATCCCCGTCCGCTCGAGCGTGCTGGTGCCGGTCGTCGGCATCATGTACGGCGGCGTGATCGGCGCCGTCACCACCTTCATCGCCTACCGCACCGAGCTGCTGCAGGAACTGCTGAGCTGGAGCATCGGCGACTTCTCCGGCATTGTGCGCGGCCGTTACGAGATGCTCTACCTCGCCGCGGCCGCCGCCCTGGTCGCCTGGATCGCCGCCGACCGGTTCACCGTCGCCGCGCTCGGCGACGACACCGCCCGCGGCCTCGGCCTGGACAGCCGCGGCGTGCTGCTGCTCGGCGTCACCATCGTCGCCGTGGTCACCGGCATCGTGTCGGTCACCACGGGGTTGGTGCCGTTCCTGGGCCTGGTGGTGCCCAACCTGGTCAGCAGGCTGATCGGCGATCACATGCGGCGCGCTGTGCCGCTGGTGGCGTTGCTCGGGGCTGCACTGGTGCTGGCCTGCGACCTGGTCGGACGTCTCGTCCGGTTCCCGTTCGAAATTCCGATCTCGATCGTGATGGGCATCGTCGGCGGCACCGTGTTCCTGTGGCTGCTGCTCGGTCCAGCCTCGCGGACGGGCGGTGCAACGCGGAGCGGCAACGCTTCGAAGGCCGGCCGCGCAACGGGTACTGCCGCCCGCCGGGCCGAGGCGGTGGGACGACGTGGCTGAACCCACCGTCACCGAACGTGGCACCCGTCCCGCCGGGGGCACCACATCTCACGCGCCCGCCCGGCGGCGGGTCCGGTTCGGCGGCGGTGCGCGGATCGGGCTGCTCGGCGCACTGGCCGCCGGTGCGGTCGCGTTGTATCTGTTCCACGACCTGCCCGAACGCTGGCAGTACCCGATGGACCTGCGCACCCGCACCGTCGCCGCCATGCTGCTGGTCGCGGTCGCCGTCGGCGTCTCGACGGTGCTGTTCCAGACCATCACCGCCAACCGCATCCTGACCCCCGGCATCATGGGCTTCGACGCGGTCTTCATGGCGATTCAGGTGTTCACCGTGTTCGCGCTCGGCCCGATGGTGCTGCTCGCCGCGCCCCCGCTGGTGTCGTGGCTGGTCGAACTCGTGCTGATGTCGGGCTTCGTGGTGGCGCTGTATTGGGGCCTGTTCCTGGGCCGCCGGCTCGACCTGCACGTGATCGTGCTGGCGGGCCTGGTGCTGGGCACCGTGTTCCGGTCGGTGACCGCCTTTCTGCAGCGGCTGCTCGACCCCGACACGTTCGCCATCGTGCAGAACCTCGCCTTCGCCAGCTTCACCTCGGTCGACCGGACGCTGCTGCTGCCGACGGCGCTGCTGGTGCTGGCCGCGCTGGCCAGCCTGTGGCCGATCCGCCGGTCACTGGACGTGCTGTCCCTCGGCGAGGCCCCGGCCATCGGGCTGGGCGTGGAGCATCGCCGGGTGGTGATGCACGTGATCGTGGTGGTCGCGCTGATGGTCGGGGCGTCCACCGCGCTGGTCGGCCCGGTGATGTTCTTCGGCCTGCTGGTCGCCAACGTCGCCTACTCCGTGGTCGGACACCGGCACAGTCGGGCGCTGCCCGCGGCGTGCCTGATCGGGCTGATCGCCCTGGTCGGCGGGCAGTGGTTTCTCGACCGGGTGCTCGGCTTCGCCACCGAGCTGCCGGTCGTGATCGAGTTTCTCGGCGGGGTCGTGTTCATCGTCCTCGTCCTGACCGGAAGGGCCCGGTGAGCCGATGATCCGCACCGAAGCGCTGACCAAGCGGCACGGCGAGATCGTCGCCGTCGACGACGTGACGATCGAGCTCGGCGACGGGTTGACCGCCATCATCGGCCCCAACGGCGCCGGCAAGTCGACGTTGCTGTGCGCGATCGGCCGGCTGATCCGCGCTGATGCCGGACGCGTCGTGGTCGGCGGCCTGGACGTCGCCACCACCCGCTCGCGCGAGCTGGCCAAGCGGCTGGCGGTGCTGCGTCAGGAGAACCACCTGCCGATCCGGCTGAGCGTGCAGGAACTGGTCGCCTTCGGCCGCTTTCCGCACGGCGGCACCGGACGTAGCCCGCGTGACCGCACCCACATCGAGGGGGCGCTCGACCTGCTCGGCCTGGACGAGGTGCGCGACCGCTTTCTGGACGAGCTGTCCGGCGGCCAGCGGCAGCGGGCCTTCGTGGCGATGGCCCTCGCGCAGGACACCGACTACCTGCTGCTCGACGAGCCGCTGAACAACCTCGACCCGCGGCACGCGGTCGAGCTGATGCGGCTGCTGACCGGGCTGGCGGCCGAGCGCGGGCTGCGGATCGTGGTGGTGCTGCACGACCTCAACGTGGCCGCCCGCTACGCCGACGACGTGGTGGCCATGCGCGAAGGGCGAGTGGTCGCCCAGGGCGCCGTCGAGCAGGTGATCACCGTCGAGCAGCTCACCGACCTGTACGACACGCCGGCCCACGTCGTCGAGGTCGAGGGCCGCCGGGTGGTGCTGTGGCAGTAGCTGCGCGTGGGTGGTAGTTGTGCGCAGTCTCGGCCACAGCGACGTCCGCTCTTGAGCAGCAGGTCCGAACACGCGGGCCCAACCCCTAGGAGGCAGACATGCCCAATGCAGAACTGGACGCCAAGCTGGCCGGCAACTTCGCCCGCGCCATCGACTTCAAGGCGGTCGGTGAGACGGTCGCCGATGTCGGTGGCGCGCTGTACGACGACGACGGCTGGATCCGCTGGTGCGGCAGCGACTTCCGCATCTTCAAGTGGCGCGGCTTCGAACTGCACGACGAACTGATCAAGGAGCTCACGATCAACCTGCGCGAGCTGAACGCCAAGCTGGGCGAGGGCCGGATCGGATGACATCCACTCTGGCGGCTCCGGCCGGGTCACTCACCCGGCCGGCGCCGTCCGTCATCGACGCGCGCTGGATCGAGCGCGGCGTGGGCGTCTGCGAGCGGGTCCTCGATGTGGTGCTGACCACCCGGGACCAGTCCGCCGTGGCCGAGGTCGGTGCCAGCATCGCCAAGGTGGTTGCCGAATCGGCCATCCTGCTGCGCATCTTGAAGCCCTGGCACCACTGCGTACTGGCCGCCCGGCTCGCCGAGCGACTCGCCGTCCTGGCCGTCGACCCGCGCACGCTGACCGCGCTCGCGCTGCACGCGTCCGCCGCGTTCGAGCTGGCGGTGCCCTACCTCGTGCTGCGCGAACGGCACCGCGACGACCGGGTGGACGATCTGCTCCACACCGCCTTCGCCGCCCGTGCCGCGCAGGGCCGCGAGTTGCTGCCGCATCGGGCTCTGGAGCGGCTCTGGCTGCTCGGCCTGCTGACGGGACGCCGCGAGTTCACCCGCACCGACCTCGAGGCCACCGTGCTCGCCCGCGAGATCGACCTGCTGCACGGCACCCGCGACGATCATTACGCCTTCACCCACGCCCTGATGTACGCCACCGACTTCGGACGCGATCCCGACGCCGTTCCTGCGGACTGGAAGCCTCGGCTGGTCGACCAGGCCCGCTCCGCCCTGGCCGGGGCGCTCGATGAGGACGACTATGACCTGGCCGGTGAACTTCTGCTCACCTGGCCGTTCCTTCGGGAAACCGCCGGGCCGGTCGAGTCCACCGCGCTGATGGTGCTCTGCGACGTGGCGGACGCGGTCGGAACGCTGCCGTCCCTCACCCTCGCGCTGGTCGAGGGCACCGACAGACTGCCGGCGGCCGACGCGGTGGTGCTGTCGACGTACCACACCAGCTTCGTCTTCACCGCGCTGGCGGCGCTCGCCCCGCGGGTCGAATGGCGGACGTCCGCGGCGAACGGCCCGAGCCTGCGTGCCACGTGGCCCTCCGGCGGACGTCGTCCGGGCTGGCTGGACGTGCCCGCGGCCGGCTTGCCTGCGGGCCCGCTGGGCCTGGAGGCAGGTGTGCGCCGCGCCGTCCGCGAGCACCGGTTGGCCGACGTCGCGGCCCTGCTCAGCGCACCGGGCACCCCGGCCACGCCGGCCACGAACCAGGCCCTGCAACTGCTCGAACGGCTCTCGCTGCTGCCCTGATCGGCGATGGTGGCCGCGCTGCCAACGGAAGGTGACGCGCGACCCCTTCGGGGGTGAAGCCTTGCCGACCGTCGGCGGATCGGTGCAGCGTGGGGGAACGTGAGGGGCGACGATGTCTGAGTCGGCACGCCTCCGCGGCTGTCCGGTGCCCACCCGGACCACCCGGCGGGCTGCCTGCCGCGCCCCGGCGTCCGCCCGGGCATTAGTCAGGAAGGCGATACACCCCATGACCCCACCCATTGACGGCCGGCTCCGCCGTGGCCGCGCGCTCGCTGCGACCGCGGCCACCCTCGCCCTGCTCGCCTCGACCGGCCTGACGAATGCGCAGGCCGCCACGTCCTACCCCTCCGACACCGCCAAGCCGGATCTGATGCCCGCACTGAGCGGCTACAGCGACCTGTGGCAGTCGTCCGGACTGAACGACCTGCACGGCACCGTCAAGAACTCCACCGTGTTGCAGTGGAACGACCGGGTGACCAGCTGGATCAACCAGCACGCGACGGCGAAGCAGCAGTTCCGCGCCCTGCAGAACTCCAACTATCTGGCCTCGGACGGCTCCGGCTACGACCAGTCGATCAGCATCGCCGACGGGCTGGGCAAGAAGCTCGGCGCACTCTACGCCCAGGGCCGGATCGAGAAGAAGCTGCCGCTGGTCGCGGCCCTGATCAACAGTTCGACCGGCGCCACGGGTGCCTATGTCAGTACCGGCGCCGCGAAGGCCGCCTTCAGCTACCCGCGTCCGTACCTCAACGGCGACCCGGCCGCGGCCGCGGTGACCGGTGACGCCGACGGCTGCGCGCCCAGCAAGGTGAACAGCTCATCGCTGGTCGCGATCCGCAAGGGCAAGGCGTGGGCGGACGCGAAGGGCAACCTGCGGATCACCCGGGTGCCGGCCGCCACCGACACCACGCATGCCTTTGCGGCCGGCGACGTGGTGATGGACCCCGGCTACGGTTCGGTCGGGCTCTGCACCGGCGGCGGCTACCCGAGCGGTCACACCACGACCGCCTACGAGGCGGGGATCACCCTGGCCACCTTGTTGCCCGAGCTCGCGCCCGAGATTCTCACCCGCGCCTCCGAGGCCGGCAACAACCGGATCGTGCTCGGCGTCCACTATGCCCTCGACATCGTCGGCGGCCGGATCAACGGCGAGTTGGCGCTGGCCGCACGCTGGTCCGACAAGGCCTTCCGCACCGGTGTGCTGGAGCCCGCCCGCGCCGAGCTGGTCGGCTATCTGCAGGCCCGGTGCGGCGCCAGGCTGGCGGTCTGCATCGCCAGGGACAAGGCGTACGCCGACAATCCGTACGGCGGCGCGAAGGTGCCGGGGGGTACCAGCCAGATCGTCACCAACCGCAGGTCGGCGGTGAAGGTGTACACCGAACGGCTGGGTTACGGGTTCGCGCCCGTGCGGTCGACCCGTCAGTCCGCCTCGGTGCCGGCCACCGCGTCCAGCCTGCTGCTGAGCACCTTTCCGAAGCTGACCGCGAAGCAGCGCAGGGCGGTGCTGGCCCAGACCGAAATCGCTTCCGGACATCCGCTGGACACCACCTGGAGCAGCCGCCACGGCACTGCGCCGGGGTCGTGGCAGCGGCTCAACCTGGCCGCGGCCATGTCGGCGACGGTGCGGGTGTACCGCGACGGCCACGTGAAGGTGCTCAGCACCGGCGGGCAGCCGAAGCTGATCTTCGTGCTGCGCTGACCAGCGGTGATCGGGCCCGCCGGCACTTCTTCGGAAACCGGCGGGCCCGATCCTTGCTGTCTGACTACTGCCGCGGAGGCTCAGGCCGGACGCTTGGCCGGCGCGTTCTTCGCGGTCATCGCCGGATCGGTGACCACCACGTCGCCGAGTGCCTCGTCGATCGCCACCTTGACGTCGTCGGTCAGCGTCACGCCCGACGCCTCGGCGTTGGCAGTGACCTGCTCGGGACGCGAGGCGCCGACGATGGCGCACGCCACGTTGTCGTTGGCCAGCACCCAGGCGACGGCCAGTTGCGCCATGGTGAGGCCCAGATCGGACGCGATCGGCGACAGCTTCTGCACCCGTTCGAGAATGGTGTCGTTCATGAACCGGCTGATCATGTTCTTGCCACCCTTGTCATCGGTGGCCCGCGACCCGTCCGGCAACGGCTGGCCGGGCAGGTACTTGCCGGTCAGCACGCCCTGCGCCACCGGAGACCACACCACCTGCGACAGGCCGAGCTCGCGGCAGGTGGGCACCACCTCGCCCTCGATCACCCGCCACAGCGCCGAGTACTGCGGCTGGTTCGAGATCAGCTGAATGCCCAGCTCGCCGGCCAGCGCGTGACCGGCGCGGATCTGCTCGGCGGTCCATTCGCTCACCCCGATGTAGAGCGCCTTGCCCTGCCGGACGACGTCGGCGAACGCCTGCATGGTCTCTTCGAGCGGGGTTTCGACGTCGAATCGGTGTGCCTGGTACAGGTCGACGTAGTCGGTGTTGAGCCGACGCAGCGAGGCGTTGATCGACTCCATGATGTGCTTGCGGCTGAGGCCGACGTCGTTGTGCCCGCCGGGACCGGTGGGCCAGTACACCTTGGTGAAGATTTCGAGCGACTCGCGGCGTTCGCCGGCCAGGGCCTCACCCAGCACGCTTTCGGCCTTGGTGTTGGCGTAGACGTCGGCGGTGTCGAACGTGGTGATGCCCACCTCAAGCGCGGCCCGCACGCACGCGAGCGCAGCCTCGTTCTCGACCTGTGACCCGTGCGTCAGCCAGTTGCCGTAACAGATTTCGGAGATCTTCAACCCCGAGCGACCCAGATAGCGGAATTCCATGGGTCCATCCAACCACCTCGGTCCGACACGACCAGTGACAACGAAGCAGCTGGCCGGGTAGGGGGCCCTGCCATCGACGCGTGGTACCGGCGAGCAGCGTTCGGGCGAATGCGTCGTGAGGCCGACGAGGAAGCCGTACCGGGTCGTGTGGTGACCGAGGAGAACGCCGCGACGCACCGTCCGGGCGTCGCCCAGCGGGCAAAGGTGGGTGGCCGGGGGCACTAGGGTGGTCCACCGTGAGCGAAACGGTGGTGGTCATCGGCAACTTCGATGGCGTGCACCCCGGGCACGTCGAGGTGCTGGCCGAGGCGCACGCCCGTCGTCCGGACCTTCCGCTGGTCGTGGTCACGTTCTGGCCGCACCCGGTCAGCGTGCTGCGGCCCGAGGTGGGCCCGATGCTGCTGACCGGCCTGGACGAGCGCATCGCGCTGCTCAGGCAGGCGGGGGCCGACCGGGTCGAGGTGATCGACTTCACCCCCGCTTTCGCACAGCACACCCCGCAGGAGTTCGTCGAGCAGGTGCTGCTGCCCCTTCGTCCGGCGCTGATCGTGGTGGGGGAGAACTTCCGATTCGGGCATCGGGCGTCCGGCAACGTCCAAACCCTGCGCGAGTTGGGTGCTGGACACTTCGAGGTCGAGGCTCTTCGGTTGGTGCGGTTCGGCGACGAAGAGACGTGTTCGACGGTGATCCGTCAGGCTCTGGCCAGTGGCGACGTCGCGCATGCGCGTGAACACCTCGGTCGTCCGTTCAGATTCAGCGGCGTGGTCACCCACGGTGATCATCGCGGCCGCGAACTGGGCTTCCCGACGGCGAACCTGCCCGTGCCCAGCCTGCTCGCCTGCCCCGCGGACGGCGTGTACGCGGGTTGGCTCAGCCGGCTGGACGGCCTCGATGCGCATGGCGACCCGCTGTTGGCGGGGGAGAGTCCGGCGCAATGGCCCGCCGCCATCTCGGTCGGCACCAACCCGACCTTCGACGGCGTCCAGCGCCGGGTCGAGTCGTACGTGCTGGACCGCTCCGACCTCGAGTTGTACGGGGCGCCGGTCGCGGTCGACTTCATCACCCGGATTCGCGGTCAGGTGCGTTTCGAGGGCATCGAAGCGCTGATCGAGCAGATGACGGACGACGTGCGTCGCTGCCATCAGATTCTGAACACCTGAACGGGCCTACGGGCTGCGCCCTCGAGCGGCACCATGTGTGGCCGACCACGCACTCATCGACGGCGCGCAACGCGACATTCGATGGCCTCCAGCGCCGGGTCGAGTCATACGTGCTGGACCGCTCCGACCTCGAGTTGTACGGGGCGCCGGTCGCGGTCCACGTGATAAAGGGTCTTGCGTGCGGCCGGACGCGGGCGCACAGTAGCTGCATGACGTGGCTGGTGGCCCTGGCGGTAGTGGGCGCTCTGATGGCGGTCACCGTTCTGATCTGCCGCCCGCCGCGGCGCACCGTGGTGCCTTTCGACGAACCGGTGTCCGCTCATACGTTTCTCGGCCTGGCCGATTCGGACGCCCGCGAGCTGATCGAGTTGGGGCACCGGGTCGAGCAGGAGTTCGGCCTGGTGCCGGTGCAGGTTCTACTGAATCGGCTCGGCACCGTCACCCGGCGTCACGTGCCGTTGCGTGCCATCCGGCCGGGGTCCTCGCGGGGACTGGCACGCATCTGCTTCGCAGACGGCACCACCCTGCAGGTTCGTGGCCGTGAGGTCGGCGATCTGGGCCAGCTGGCGGTGACCGCGCTCACCCAGAAGGTGTGGCTCGCGGATTACCGCACCGAGCAGAGTCATGTGGTGCTCGACCTCGACTGGCACCGGGGTCACGTCACCGTTCTCGCGGTCGGGCTCGACCAGGCAGACTGAGCCCCGTCGGTCAGCGGACGTGCCCCGCGCCAGAGCGGCCTTCGGGGCAGTGCTGATCAGGCGCGACCAGTTGGTCGAGCTTGTCGAAAATCCTGTTCGCATGGGTCTCGACCAGGGAGAGATCGACCAGGAAGAGATCGGCGCTTCCTTGGGGCTGAACTACTGAGCCCGCAGCAGTCGCAGCGACTTGCGGTAGATGGCGTCCATCTGCTCGCGCGAATGGCTGGCGCCCAGCCCGTCCACGTATTCGTAGGTGGTCAGGTGATGGTCGCCGGTCGGGGTGTAGTCGAGCGAGATGTACATCGGGATCGCCGCCGCGTTCTGTGGGTCGACGCGCAGAAAGATCTCGTCGAAGCCCCGGTCGAGCGCCTGCTCTTCGAGGTAGCGGGTGAGCGACCTGGCCGCGCCGACTCGACGATGCTCGGGGTAGACCCACAGGCTCTTCAGTTCGGGCTGCAGCAGGTTGTCGCCACGGCAGTCGAGCACGCTGGTGCCGAGCAGATCGGCACCGCGAACCGCAAGTGCGAAGAGGTAGTCACCCTGCTGCTGTCGTTCGAAATGTCCCTGGGCGTAGCGGGCATTCGCGTGCGGC
>DAOSUG010000007.1:0-14555 GCA_035378545.1 Micropruina sp.
GTCCGGGGGTGGTTGGTCGAAGATCACCGACAGCGGCTGCCCGACCCCGACCTGCCCGCGGTCCGGGGGCGGTTCGAACGACGGAAAGATGGTTCCGTTCGGCTGCACCGTGGTGAACGACACCTCGGTCGTGGTGGACAGGCCGGCCGGGTCGGTGCCGGTCGCGGTGAGCCAGTAGGTGCGGCCGTAGCCGAGGGGTTCGTTGGTCGACCAGCTCTGCTGGTCCGCACCGAGCCCGCCGTCTACGGTGACCCCGTCCGGGTTGGTCATCGCGACCTGGCCCAGCTCACCGCCGGTCACCCGCACGGTCACCGGGTCCAGTACCGACACTCCGGTTGCCCCGTCGGCCACGGACACCTGAATCTTGGCCGTGCTCGCCCGCGGAGACGACGACGCCGACGCCCCGCCGCCGGTCATCGACGGACCCGCATCGGCAGATGCCGGTGGAACCGCCGCCGTCACGTTCGTCGACGTGTCCGCGGTACTTAGCGCACCGGTCGCCGAACAGGCGCCGACCAGCAGGACCACCGCCGTCACCAACCCGGCCAGACGAGCAGGGCCGCCCACCGCGGGCCGCAGCCTTGCCACCACCAGCACCCCCCATCCTCATGACGCGACGGACCACCAGTCGCCCACACCAGGCTACTATCTGTTGTAGTAGAGAATGGGTGAAGAGGCCGGTCGAACGCCGCGACCGACAGTGACGAATGGAGCAGTGTGCCGACCCCCCTGGCCGCCGCCATCCCGTCCCCGCCGCAGGGTGTCTGGTACGTCGGGCCGGTCGCGCTGCGGGCCTACGCGATCTTCATCATCATCGGCATCGTCGTCGCCGTCTGGTGGGGTAACAAGCGGTTCGTCGGCCGCGGTGGACGTCCTGGCCGGGTCACCGACATCGCGGTGTTCGCCGTGCCGTTCGGCATCGTCGGCGGCCGGCTGTATCACGTGATCACCGATAACCAGCTGTACTTCGGCGAGGGCCGCAATCCCTGGAACGCGCTGGCCATCTGGAACGGCGGGCTGGGCATCTGGGGGGCGATCGCCCTGGGCGGGTTCGGCGCGTGGCTGGGCTGCCGCTACTACAAGGTCCCGCTGGCCGCGTTCGCCGACGCGGTCGCGCCCGGCATTGCCGTTGCCCAGGCCATCGGTCGTCTGGGCAACTATTTCAACCAGGAGCTGTTCGGCGCGCCGACGACGCTGCCGTGGGGCCTGGACGTGTTCGTCCGCACCCCGGGCGGGGTCGCCGGGGTCATCCCCGCCAACGGCAACTGCGAGTTCCCGACCGAGTACATCAAGGCCACCCCCGAGGTGCTCTGCGGGATCTATCAGCCGACGTTCCTGTACGAGTCGCTCTGGTGTCTGGGCGTGGCCGCGCTGGTGGTCTGGGCGGACAAGCGGTTCATCCTGGGTGGCGGGCGGGCGTTCGCCCTGTATGTCGCCGGCTACACCCTCGGCCGGGTGTGGGTCGAGATGCTGCGCATCGACCCGGCCAACCACTTCCTCGGGCTACGGATCAACGTGTTCACCTCGATCCTCGTGTTCCTGGGCGCGGTGCTGTTCCTGTACCTGCGGCGAAACGTGTCGCGCGAAGACCCGGCGGTGGTACGCGGTCCGACGCGACGCGGCGAAGCCGGGCAGCACGCGGGCGGAGTATCGGCCGAGGGCCGGTGAGGCTTCTGGCAGACCTCGCGCGCCCGGGCTTGCCCGGCCTGGTGCGCCTTGCCGCTGACCGATCGTTGTCCGGCTCGGTCATCTCCCCACGCAGCTGACGCTGAGCAGCATCGCCAGAGCCGCCACGGTCGGCAGCAGGACAACGGTGAGGGCAGCGGCGACGCAGCGGCCGAACCTGACCACGGCCCACGTTCCACGACCCACGATCAGGCGGTCCAGTCGACGGTCGATCGCCGTGTCCCCCATGCCCAGACCCGGATGCGGCAGTGGCACTTCGGACAGCACGGTCAACGCTGTCCGGACCGCGTCCACGCCGTGTCGCCGGACGGCCGCGCGATCGGCGGCGGCTTCCACCAGTTCACGCAACGCGGGCGGGGCCGCGCGGAACAGCGGAACCCAGGGAAACGCAGCGGCCAGCGCGTCCGCAGCGTCCACCATCAGCTGATGACGACCACGAAGGTGAGCCCGCTCGTGCGCGAGCGTCGCGGACACCGCGACCGGATCCAGCGACGCCCACAGCCCGTAGGAGGCTGCGATCAGCCCCCGCCGACCGCCGATGCTGAACGCGACCGGCCGCGGGTCGTCCAACCACATCACCCGTGCATCCACCGTGTCCGCCAAACCGGCCAGGGCGACCAGGAAACGAAAACGATCCCGTTCCTGACGCCGTCGCACCGCCTGCCGACGAGCAACCACCGCCCCTCGCAGGATCAAACCGACCAACGCCACCACGCCGACCGCCGCGACACCCTCGTCCCAGGCCGGCACCGCGGCATGGGACAGAACCCCGAAACAGACGGCCAGCAGTCCCCCGAGCCCGCCATGATCGGGCAATGCGAGCAGCACCACCCCGGCGACCCCGGCCACCAGCACCCCCGTCACGCAGCCCATCCAGGCCACGATCCCCACCCGCGGATCCCGCTTAGCCGCCAGGAGGCCCACCAATGGTCGCCGGGCGGCCGTTGCCGCGAGGACCGCCCCGAGGAGCAGCGCGAGAGCGATGATCATTTACGTCGATCCCGGCGCTCCAACGCCGACCTCAGCAGTTCGGATTCGGCGTCCGACACCGAGGTCACGAAGTGCAACAGCGCCGCCTCCCGGTCGCCGGCGCCCTGGAGAATCTCCCGCATCGCCTCGGCGGAGGCCCGGCTTCGGGTGAACGCCGGCCGGTATTGATAGGCACGGCCCCGCATCACCCGCTCGACGTATCCTTTGCGGTGCAGGTTGTCCAACACCGTCATCACCGTCGTGTAGGCCAGCCGGCGGTCGGCACCCAGCACGTCCCGCACATCCCGGACCGACATCGGCCCGTCGCCGGACCACAGCACGTCCATCACCGTGGCCTCGAGCTCACCCAACCGGCGCACCGGGCCCCGCTCCTCTCCCTGCGGTCAGCGTTCGGCCGCCGCGCGCGGACGCCCAGCCGGATACACCCTATCCGCCACCCCGGTCGACCGGATCGCTCCCGACTTCACCGGCGCGCCCTGCCCGCCGCCGAAATCAGACTTGTGAGGACCTCGCCGACCTGTCCGCTCGCCACTGGACGCCCACCAGCAGGCTCGGGCGGCAATCGCCAGCGCCGCCAGCGCCAGGACGGGTTGCAGCGGCGCCCAGACGGCGAGCGCACCCGAACTGCCCAGCACGGCCAGCACGAGCTTGTTGCACAGCGGGCATCCCACCGCCAACACCGTCATCGCACCCGCCGCCACCAGCCCGCCCCGACCTCTGGTCGGTCTGGCGGCGGCACCCGACACCGCCGCCAGACCGACCAGCACCGACACCGTCATCCACACCGGGTAACTCCACCAGGGCGCCGGAGTCATCCGCCCGAAAACCGAAGTCGGCACCAGCGCCGTCGGCACCCCGATCACCAGGGCGATCGCTGCCACGGCACCGATCGAGGCGGCCAAGCGCGGCCGCCTCCACCCGCTGGGCAGCGCCCATCGTCTGCGAACCGGCATCACACCCACCTACCCGGCTGCCGGCGGCACCCGCCGGCGTCAGAGAACCGCAATACTAGGTATGATAGTAGCAAGTGTTGGTGTGGGGCTTGACATTGGCAAGGAATGGAAATGTCGCCGAAGAAACGCGTGCGCGCCCGCACGGAGCCCGCACCCGGACGGACCGACCGGGCCGCACAGCACTGGGCTCGGCGACGCCGACGCCGCATCGCCGCGGGGGGCCTGGCGGGGCTCGCGATTGTCGTTCTGGTGTCCCACTGGCTGGAGCACCTGGGCCTGCTGCGGATCATGACTCCGGCAGCGCAGGACCTGTTCGTCGGATATCCCACCGCTTTCCTCTTACTGATCATCGCCGGCATCCTGTGGGGTGTCTGAGCTCCGCAGGTCACGTCGTACCTCGCGTCCGCCGGCCCTCATCCGCGGCCGGCGGCCGTCATCCGCCCGGGCGGACGGCGCCGATGTATCCGTCCCAGTTCATTGGCGACACCTTGACGACCGTGCCCGAGTTGCGCGCCTCGACGATCTGACCGTTGCCCATCCAGATCGCCACATGGTGGATGGTGGTCGGGTCGGATGTGTTGTATGCCCAGAACACCAGGTCGCCCGCCTGCAGCTCATCGCGGCCGATCTTCGGTTGACCCGCGTACTGGTATGCCGAATAGTGCGGAAGCGAGACGCCGACCTGCGCCCAGGCGTTGAGGGTCAGCCCGGAGCAGTCGAAACCGATCTTCTTGTAGTCGCCGAACCTGTCCGCGACCCCGCCATCGCGAATACCGAGCGTGGGGCCTGACGCGTTTCCACCTCCCCAGGCGTATGTCGTGCCCAGCCATCTGAGGGCGGCGTCCACCACCCGCTGCCCCCGGTCGGAGGTGCGTCCGCTGTCCTGGACCGGCGCTGGAGCCGGGGCAGCGGACGCCGGCGGGTTCGCCGGCCCCTCGCAGGCGATGCCATTGTCATTCGGGTCCAGCTCGGGTCGGTATCCGGGTTCGTCCGTGGTGATCGGGCCGCGCCCAGCGGCCCGCGCAGCGTCACAGGTCGCGTAGAACGGCTCCGCCGTCAAAGCGACCTGTGCGGCACGAGCGGTGGTGGCCTGTTCCTCGGCGATCCGTGCGGCCTCCTCGGCAGCTGCCCGCTCGGCCACCTGCCGTGCGGCCTCCTCGGCCGCCTGCCGGGCCGCTTCCTCCGCGGCCGCCCGCTCTGTCGCCTGCCGGGCCGCCTCCTCGGCGGCCGCCCGCTCGGCCGCCTGCCGGGCCGCCTCCTCCGCCGCCTTCCTGGCCGCTTCCTCGGCAGCCCTTCGGGCGGCCTCTTCCTCCGCCTGCTTCTGGGCGAGCCACTGCTGGAACTGCTCCCGCTGTTGCTGCAATCCGTCCACCGCGGCCAGCGCCGCCGCGTAGTCGCTCTGCTGCTGTTCGAGCCGGCCCTGCAGCACAGCCAGTTCCGCCTGGCCGGCGCCCAGCGCCTGATCGGCATCGACAGCGGCCTGGTCCGCCGTTGCCTTCGCCTGCTCGGCCCGGGTCTGGGTGATCGCGGCGTTGTCCCGTGCTGCGCCGGCCTCGGACGTCAAATTGGCTTGCCGGATGCGTTGCGCGTGCAGCCGATCGACGGCGTTGAGCACGCTGCCCGACATCTGGTCCAGCAGTTCGCGGCGTCCCAGCAGGTCGGTGGGACTGCCGGCGTCCAGCAGGGCGGTCATCGAGCCCAGCACCGACCCCTGCCGGAAGGACGCGGCCGCGAATGCCGCAGCATCCCCCTCGGCCGCCTCGACGGCCTGCCCAGCGGCATCGAGCTCCGACTGCGCGGACGTCGCCGCGGCCTGTGCCGCAGCGGCATCGGATTGGGCGACCTGCAGATCCACAGCGGCCTTGTTCGCCAGCTCCATCTGCAGTTCCATCCGGTCTTGGAGCCGCTGAATGTCCCCCTCGGTGCGCGCCACCAGACCGGCCAGGCGGCCCGCTTCGGCGGCCGCGGCGGTGGCCTGATCCCGGCTGGCGTTGAGCTCGTCGTCGCTCGGGTTCGGGGGCGGTGGCGGGACCGCGGCGGCCGGTACCGAAGTAAGGGGCGCCAGGGCCAGTAACGCCGTCACGACCAAGACCCGCCATCCCAACCGACTGACCTCCAATTACGACATCAGGTAGTAGTACCATACGTCGCTCTGGTCACTTTGGCCTCAGATGAATCAACCGCAGGAGAGATATCCGGTTAAAGCCGACAAATCAAGTCGCCGGGGACCAGCCAGGAACTCCGACATTCCGTAGTAGCATCCCGGGGGTTTGAGCCAACTGGTGGCGCCGTTCCCGAGTCCCGCGCATCATGTTCGATCCGACCCCGAGGAAGAATCATGAGCCTGCCCGCCCAGATGCTCGACAGTCATCCAGCGGCTGCGTTCGCGACGGCGAACCAGGCCATTGCGGAATGTATCCAGGCCTGCGTGGAGTGCGCACAGGCCTGCATCGCGTGTGCCGACGCCTGCCTGGCGGAGACCATGGTGGCCGACCTGGTCCGATGTATCACATCCGACCTGAACTGCGCGGACATCTGTGAGAGCACCGGCCGAGTGCTCACCCGACAGGCCGGCGCCGACCGGGCAATGATCTTCAGAATGCTGCAGTCGTGCGCGGCCGCCTGCAAGGCCTGCGGTGACGAATGCGAGACCCACTCACAGGTCCACGCGCACTGCCGACTCTGCGCCGCGGCCTGTCGACGCTGCGAACAGGCGCGCCGGGATCTGCTGGAGGCACTGCCAATCGGTTGATGGACGGTCCAGCGCCCGGTTGACCGACGAGGCCCAACCGGGCGCTGGACGCACACACAGTGCGGTGGCGCTGAATCAGGCGGAGGTGGGCACCGGCGCAGCGGCGTCAATCCGTCGTTGGCCGGACGGCGGCACCGGGTCGGGTAGCCGCAGCCGCTTGAGCAGCAGGGCGTTGACCGCGACGATCAGGCTTGATCCGGACATCGACAGCGCGGCGATTTCGGGGCGGAGCATCAACCCGAACGCCGGCATGAACACCCCGGCGGCGATGGGCAGGGCGATCGTGTTGTAGCCGATGGCCCAGCCCAGGTTCTGCCGCATCTTGCGCAGGGTTCCGCGGCCGATCCGCAGCGCGGTGGGCACGTCCAGCGGGTCCGACCGCATGAGCACGATGTCCGCGGTCTCGATGGCGACGTCGGTGCCCGCACCGATCGCGATGCCGACGTCCGCCTGCGCCAACGCGGGGGCATCGTTCACCCCGTCGCCGACCATCGCCACGCGGCGACCGGTTTGCTGCAGCTCAGCCACCTTGGCGGCCTTGTCGCCGGGGAGCACCTCGGCGATGACCTCGTCGATGCCCAACTGATCGGCGATGCGCCGAGCGGTGGCCTGGTTATCACCGGTGAGCATGACCACTCGCACCCCGGCCTCGTGCAACGCGGCCACGGCCGCCGACGCGGTGTCCCGCGGGGCGTCGGCCATTCCGATCACCGCGACGGCCTGCCCGTCGACCGCGGCGAACACCGCCGTGCGGCCGGTGTCGGCCAACTCGTCCCGCCGCGCGGCCAACCCACCCAGGTCGACATCCAGTTCGGCCATCAGCTTGCGGTTGCCGACGATGACCCGCTGCCCGTCGACGTCGGCAAGGGCGCCGTGACCGGCCACTGATCGGAAACCGGTGGCCGCCAGGCGGGGCGCCTGCCGCCCGTCCGCGTGACGAACCACCGCGGCGGCCAGCGGATGTTCGGACTCCCGCTCGACCGCGGCGACCAACGCCAACACCCGCAGGGTGTCCTGATGATCGGCGGTGATGACGTCCGTGACCTCGGGCTCGCCCCTGGTCAGCGTGCCGGTCTTGTCCATCACCACGGTGTCGACCCGGGCGGCGGTCTCCAACGCGGTCGCGTTCTTGAACAGCACCCCCCGCTTGGCGCCCAACCCGGTGCCGACCATGATCGCCGTCGGGGTGGCCAAGCCCAGGGCGTCGGGGCAGGTGATGACCACCACGGTGATGGCGAACAGCAACGCGGTCTGCACGCCGGCGCCGGCCAGCAGCCACACGGCGAAGGTAAGGGTGCCACCGATCAGCGCGACCAGCACCAGCCAGAACGCGGCCCGGTCGGCGAGCCGCTGCCCGGGCGCCTTCGAGTTCTGCGCTTCCTGGACCAGGGCCACGATCTGCGCCAACGCGGTGTCCGCGCCGACCTTGGTGGCCCGCACCCGCAGCGACCCCGACACGTTGACCGATGCGCCGATCACCTCGCTGCCGGGTTGCTTGGGCACGGGCAGACTCTCCCCGGTGACCATCGACTCATCGACCTCGGACTCGCCGTCCTCGACGGCGCCGTCGACCGGGATCTTGGCGCCCGGGCGCACCAGGAGCAGGTCACCGACGGCCACCTCCGACGTCGGTACCTCCACCTCCCGCCCATCCCGGATCACGATTGCCTTCGGCGGAGCGAGCTCGAGCAGGGTGCGGATCGCGTCGTTCGCGCCGCCGCGGGCCCGCATCTCGAACCAGTGCCCGAGCAGCACGAACGCGGTCAACACGGTGGCGGCCTCGTAGAACACCTCACCGCCGCCGGTCAGGGTGACCCCGACGCTGTACAGCCAGCCGGCGGCCACCGCGACCGCGACGAGCACCATCATGTCCAGCGTCCGGGCCCGCAGCGCCCGATAGGCCCCGTCGAAGAAGATCCAGGCGGAGTAGAACACCACCGGCAGCGACAGGATCAGCGAAAACACGTCGTCCCGCAGCCCGAACGGGGCGGGCAGGGTGAAACCCAACACCTCCCGGCCGATCGGCGACCACAACAGGATCGGCACCGACAGAACCGCGGCGACCAGGAACCGGTTGCGCATGTCCCGGACCATCGCGTCCATCGACATCCCGCCACCGTGATGGCCGTGGCCGCCATGGCCCATCACCTCCTGCGGGCTGCGTCCGGGTGCGTGGTCATGACCCGGCCCGGCGTGGTCGGCGGAGGTGGCCGACACGTGTGTCATGGCAGTGTGCGCACCGTGTTCGGCATGGTCCGCCGGTTCGGCAATTACCGAGGGCGCGCCATGGCCAGCGTGCGTCGCAGCTGCAGCCTGGCCGTGGGCGGATTGGCCGGGGGGTTCGGCCAACGGGTCGCAGATGTGGTCGGGCACGGATTGCCCGCTGCAGTGGTAGCCGCAGTCACGGATCCAGCCGCGCAGGTCGGCGACCGTGGTGCGGGTCGGGTCGTAGGTCACGGTCGCGGTCTGGGACACCGGGTTCGCGTCCACCGCGTGCACGCCGGGCCGGCGACCCAGGACGGCCTCGGTGACGGCCTTGGAAGACGCCCAGTGCACACCGGACACCTCGACGACGACGGTCCTGTCGGCGCTGGTCATTGAATGTTCCTTTTCGATCAGACGGTGGACGAATGACTGGTCAGCGGCGCGGAGGCGCGCCGGCGGCCGCAGTCACCGTCCGAGGACGAGGGGTTGGGTTCGCCGCGGCGGGGGTTTGCGAGAGTGCGCGGAACCGCCGCAGCCGCAGACTGTTGCTGACCACGAACACCGAGGAGAACGCCATCGCGGCGCCGGCGATCAAGGGGTTCAGCAGGCCGGCCATGGCCAGCGGCAGGGCGGCCACGTTGTAGGCGAACGCCCAGAACAGGTTGCCCTTGATGGTGCCCAGGGTGCGTCGGGACAGCCGGATCGCGTCCACCGCCGCGCGCAGGTCGCCGCGGACCAGCGTCAGGTCGGAGGCCTCGATGGCCACATCTGTCCCGGTGCCCATCGCGATACCCAGGTCGGCCCGCGCCAGCGCGGCGGCGTCGTTCACCCCGTCGCCGACCATCGCGACCACCGCGCCCCGGGCCTGCAGGTCGGCGACCTTGGCCACCTTGTCCGCCGGCAGCACCTCCGCGACGACGTCCCCGGGGTCGATGCCGACCTCGGCGGCGATCGCCCGAGCGGCGGCCGCGTTGTCCCCGGTCAGCAGCACCGGCCGCAGGCCCAGCCCGCGCAGTTCGGAAATGGCCTGCGCACTGGTCGGCTTCACCGTGTCGGCAACCACCAGCAGGCCCCGGGCGGCGCCGTCCCAGCCGACGGCAATCACCGTCCGGCCGGCCGACTCCGCGTCCCGCCGAGCCTGGTCCAGGTCGGTACCCAACGGCTGGGCCCATTCCTGGGCGAGCCAGGACACCCGGCCCGCGGCGACGGCGCGGCCGTCCACCATTCCGTGCACACCCAGACCCTGGGTGGAGACGAACGATTCCACCGGCGGGAGCTCCCCGACGCGTTCCCGGGCGCCGTCCGCGACGGCCGCGGCGACCGGATGTTCGGAGGCGTCCTCCAGTGCCCCGGCCAGCCGCAGCAGTTCGGTGTCCACTGTTCCGGCGGCCGGGATGACGTCGACCAATTTCATCCGGCCGGTGGTGACGGTGCCGGTCTTGTCCAGCACGATGGTGTCGACCCGGCGGGTGGACTCAAGGATCTGCGGGCCCTTGATCAGGATGCCCAGCTGCGCGCCGCGGCCGGTGCCCACCAGCAACGCGGTCGGGGTGGCCAACCCGAGGGCGCAGGGGCAGGCGATGATCAGCACGGCCACGGCGGCAGTGAACGCCGCCTCGGCGCCCGCGCCGGCGCCCAGCCAGAAACCGAGAGTGCCGACGGCCAGGGCGATCACGACGGGCACGAAGACCGCGGACACCCGGTCGGCCAGCCGCTGCACCGGGGCCTTGCCGGACTGCGCCTGCTCGACCAGGCGGGCCATCTGGGCCAGCTGGGTGTCGGCCCCGATCCGGGTGGCCCGGACGATCAGCCGCCCGCCGGCGTTGACGGTGGCCCCAGTGACGACGTCCCCGGGACCAACCTCGACCGGCACGGGTTCCCCGGTGAGCAGGCTCGCGTCGACCGCGGACGCGCCCTCGACCACCTGACCGTCGGTGGCGATCTTCTCCCCCGGCCGGACCACGAACCGGTCCCCGACCACGAGTTGGTCGACGGGCACCCGTTGTTCGCGGCCGTCCCGCAGCACGGCCACGTCTTTCGCGCCCATGTCCAGCAGCGCCCGCAGCGCCGCACCGGACCGCTTCTTGGCGCGGGCCTCGAAGTACCGGCCGGCCAGGATGAACACGGTGACCGCGGCGGCGACCTCCAGGTAGATCTCGTCCGCGCCGGCCCCGGGCTCGGGCAGCAGCCGGAACGTCATCCGCATGCCGGGCATGCCGGCGCCCCCGAAGAACAAGGCGTACAGCGACCAGCCGAACGCGGCCAGGACACCGACGCTGATCAAGGTGTCCATGGTCGCGGCGCCGTGCCGCAGGTTCGTCCAGGCGGCCCGGTGGAACGGCCACGCGCCCCACACGACGACCGGCGCGGCGAGCGTCAGGCTCAGCCACTGCCAGTTGTCGAACTGCAACGGGGCGACCATCGCCAGCAGCAGCACCGGGACGGTGAGCGCCGTGGAGACGACGAGCCGGCGGCGCAGCGAGGCCACCTCCGGGTCCTCATCGGCCTCGGCCGGCCCCCGCGTCGCCGCGCCGGTATCCGGTGGGCGCGGCGGTGCGGGCACCGTGGCGGTGTAGCCGGTGGCCTCCACGGTGGCGATCGCCGCCGCCACCTCGGTGCCCTCCGGGAGCACCACGTGCGCCTTTTCGGTGGCGTAGTTCACCGAGGCCTGCACCCCGGGCATCCGGTTGAGCTTCTTCTCGATCCGCGCCGCGCACGACGCGCACGTCATGCCACCGATCTGCAGATCGACCGCGTGCTCCGTCATGCCACGAACCTCCTTGGGGATGTCTATTAGTGCCGCGGATGGCCGCTGCCGTGATCGCCCGTCAGGAAGCCAGGGTGTACCCGGCCTCGTCGACGGCCTCGCGCACGGCGGCCAGGGGCAGCGGTGCGCTGCTGGTGACGGTCACCCGGGAGTCGCCGCCGGCGTTCAGGTCGACGTCGACGGCGCTGACGCCGTCCAGCCGGGAGACCTCCTCGGTGACCGCGGCGACGCAGTGCGAGCAGGTCATGCCGGTGACGGAATAGGTCGCTGTGGTGCTCATCGGGTCCTCCAAGACAAGTGGTGATCGATCAGTGATTTCGTTGGCGTGGGGCGAGTTCGGGAGCGTTCCCGTCAGCCCGGCAGGGCGTCGAATCGGCCGCAATTCAGTGGGTGCACATCGGACGACTCCCTTCGAAACTCCCTGACTTCTTTATACCCCCCCAGGGTGTACTTGTAAACCCCCAGCGGGTATGCAACTGGGGGTCAGTGTCCGTGGCTGCCGGTCACGGTCTGGTCGTGCCCGGTGTCGGCCTGGGTCTGCGGGACAGGGACCGTGGTGGTCGCAGTGGTCGACGGATCGGTGGCCGGGACCGTTGCGTCGGCGGGCATTTCGCCGGCGTGCACGGTGAACTCGGCGGTCCGGACGACCTCGGCGTGCCGGAAGTCCAGGAACAGCCGGTAGTCCCCGTTGGAGGGCGCGGTGGCGTAGAAGGTGATACCGGGACCGGCCGGGGTGACCCCGTCGCCGGGGGCACCCGCGGGATGGACGTGCAGGTAGGCCAGGTCCCCGGCCCGCAACGCGACCAGGTGCCCGTACGCGGCGAGGTAGGGCTCCAGGTCCGTCACCGGAACGCCGTCCCTGCTAACCGTCAGCGTCAGCTCCGACGCCTGTCCCGGCACCAGATCGCCGGCCAAGGTGACCTGATAGCCGTCGACGACCTCCACGACGGTGACCGGTTCGGGCAGCGGCACCGGCTCGTACGTGCCGGGCACGGCGAGATCCGCGCCGAGGACAAGTCCGCCGTCATGGCCGGTCGGGGTGAAGCCTGCGAAGACCCGGTACTCCCCCGCCGCGGACAGGTCCACCGGCACACTCCAGGTGCCCTCGGCGTCCAGGACGGGGTGCACGTGCTGGAAGTGCGACAGGTCGCGGCGGACCGCGATCAGGTGCAGGTCCTTGTCGTGCTCAGTCTGGTATCCCGTGACCGGCGCACCGTCGGGGCCCAGGATCTGGAACCGCAGCGGCACCTGCGGCCCGGGCGGCAAGGTCCGGTCGGTCAGACGGAGGGTGTAGCCGTTCTCGGTGACCATCAGCCCGCCCGGCAACGGCACCGCGTCGGCAGTGGGCGCCGAGGTCGTCGCGGACATGTCGGTGTGGCTCTCCGTTTCTGGCGACGACGTTGCCGCGCTGGTGGCGGCTGGCGTGACGGCCGCGCCGATTCCCATGGCAGCGCCGAACACGGCCACCAGGCCGAGGGTGTAGCCGCCGATCTTCAGGGCGGTGTTCATCGCGGATTCCTCCCGTGGTGCGCTGACCCACCCGAAGGGTGCGGTCAGCTATGGACGTGGGGAGCGCCCGAGGTTGAACGTGGCGCCGTTAACCGACTCGACTGGCCGGGTGTGCGGCCGCACGGCACCTTGTGGGTCCTGCGGTAGTGGTCGGTTAGGAGCGGACCAGCCGGGCGATCGCCTCGGAAGCCTCACGGACCTTCTCGTCCGCCCCCGGACCGCCGGTCCGGGCGGCCTGCACCACGCAGTGGCTCAGATGCTCGTCCAGCAGGCCCAACGCCACCGACTGCAGCGCCTTGGTCATCGCCGAGACCTGGGTCAGGATGTCGATGCAATACTTCTCGTCCTCGACCATCTTCTGCAGTCCGCGGGCCTGACCCTCGATGCGGCGCAGCCGCTTCAGGTAGTCGTCCTTGCGGTGGATGTATCCGTGCGGGCTTGCGTGCTCGTGCGTCGCGGCGGTCATCGTGGCGCTCCACTTCTCTCAGGGATCCGGCTTCGAAATCCCTATATCAAGTACTCCCGACCGGTACTCGCTTCCCTCTGGAATAGAGTACCCCCCTAGGGTACAGGGAGCAACCAGCAGGCCGCCGGTCCCTGTCATCACTCCCTTCAAGGTCGAGCTCGCACCCGGTCCCCCATTTCTACCCCCTACCAGTAGGTAGTACGTCAAGTCGGCGCAGTCAGCACTCGCCACCCGCGGTGATGGGCCCTTGGGCTCATCGCCGCCGCCCAGTTATCCCTGGCCTGGGGGATGATCGTGGCTAAATTCCGGCCCGACCGCTGGGACATCATCGGCGCGATCATCTACCCCATCGGTGGTGTGTCGATTTCGATCAGGCCGGTCGTCTGCCAGGGCATTCGCTGACCTCGGGTGGGGTCGGGGTAGTCGCAGGTCGCCGTGGCCATGTATGCGCCACGTACAAGACGGCCATGCCGATTGCGGTCACACCGAGCAACAGGGTGAGGGCTCGCTCCGGCAGCTGCCGGCTGAGTCGAGCTCCGACATAGCCGCCGGCGAGCCCACCAAGGCCGCAGACCAGGCCCAGCACCCATTCCGGCGTGACCGCTCCCGGGGTGACCAGCGCCAACGCGGCGAAGGTCAACGCCCCGACCACCGACGTGACCAGAGTGCCGGCCATGCAATTATCGCGAGCTCGACTTCGCAGTCGCCCAGCCGCTGGTCGATCCGGTGGACGGCTCCTGGCGCGAACTGATTAGACCGCTCACAGAGAGCCCCTATAGGAGGACACTCACGACCCGAGAGATTCCGAGCGTCGAGCTCTCCTCCTCGACACCCGCCGCCTGCCGGGGGCAGCGGGTCGGGGTTCAGGTGGCCTCGGGATCGGTTTGGTCGGTGGTCGGGATGTGCTCGGTGATGATGTCGTGGGCGAGTTGTTCGGCGTCCGCGACGGTTTCGGCGAGTCGTTGCCGGAAGGTGGTGCGGGCCTGGTCGGCGGTGATGCCGTGGGTGGCCATGAGGCCCCCGATGGCCTGGTTGACGGCGAACCGGCTGCGCAGGGCCTGTTGCAGGTGCTGCGCGTCGCGTTCGCCGGGTTGGGCGGCGGAGTAGTCGGTCAGACCCCGGGTCGAGGTATTCGGTGAGCACGACCAGCAGGTCCGAGTCCGGGTTCTGCAGGCCACCCCGGGTGGCGCTGTGCAGATTGAGGCAGCCGACGGGGTGCTGCCGACC
>DAOSUG010000008.1:0-14222 GCA_035378545.1 Micropruina sp.
CCGGAAGGCACGGGTGGCGTCCAGGCCGTACTCGTCGGAGAAGCGCCGCACGAACGCCCGGCACTCCTCCAGCGCCGCGATCGGGTCGCCGCTGCGGTACAGCGCGATCACCAGACTGGACGCGAGCGCCTCGGATTCCGGAAACTCGGCGCACCAGCGGCGCAGGTCGGCGACCGCCGCGGCGTGCCGGCCGGCAGCGAGTTCGACCTCGGCGAGCTCGGTGAGCAACTCGGCCCGGCGCCGCTCCAGGTAACTGCGGGTCATGGTGATCGACTCGATACCCTCGATCGAGTCGAAAGGGGTGCCCTGCCACTCACGCAGTGCGGCACGCAGCACGTCCGCGGCGGACGCCGGGTCGCCCGCGGCGCTCTCGCGGGCCTGACGCAACGCCGATTCGAACCGGGTGGCGTCGAGTTCGTCCGGCTGCACAATGAGCCGATATCCGCCGGCGGCGGTGACCAGGCGGGTGGCCTGCTGGGGTCCAAGGGCCGCTCGCAGCCGGTCGACGTGCACCCGCAGCGCGGTTGCCGCAGTCCGGGGCGGTTCACCACGCCACACCCGATCGATCAGGGCATCGGCGCTGAGCGGACGGTTGGCCTCGGCCAGTAGCACGGCCAGCACGGTGGCCTCCATCGGACGCAGCCGCTGCGGCAGCCCGTCCAACCTCACCCCCACCCGTCCCAGCACGCGGAAATCGACCGCTGCCATGGGGCCTCCGGGGGTTGTGAGAGTGTGCACAGCACACTAACCACTCCGGCCCGGCTTGGGCAGCACGCCCTGCGATGTGTGACACGACGTACTCCTGCCTGAGGTCTGTTGCCAGGATCCGTCCGCGCCGTAAACGTGCGATAAAACGAAGCCGCCGAAGCTCACCGCGCAAGGCCCACCCGGCAAGGCACACACCCGGCAGCCCACCAGGCAAGGCCCACCCGGCAAGGCCAAGCCCACGAGGGAACCTCAGCCCAGGTCCGGTCCCACGATGCCCTTCGCGCAGACCGGGGAGCCGGTCCGCGCGGCAACGGGCGGCAGGCTCCGGTGGACCGTGTACAGCGGGTGGGTTTTGCCACCGCAGTCGGTGCTGAAACCCACCACTTCGCGAACTGAGCCTCGGGCCACCGGGCTCAGAAGTCGACGCGGTGGGTCGGACGGCCCATCCGATTCCAAAGGTAGGCCCCAGCCAGCAGGGCCGCGGCTCCGGTGGCGATGGCGCCCACCAGCAACGTCCAGCGGGGGCCCCAGGCATCGCCGACCCAGCCGATCAGCGGGGCTCCCAGCGGTGTGCCGCCGGTGAAGATCGCCATGTAGAGACTCATCACGCGACCGCGCATGGCGGGCTCGGTGGTCAGTTGCACCGTGGTGTTGGCCGCGGTCATCACGGTCAGCGAGGTCAGTCCGACCGGCACCAGCAGCACGGCATAGACCCAGTAGCTGGGCGACATCGCCAGCAGCGTCATGCTCACCGCGAACGCGGCCAGCGCGCCCACCAGCAACCGCATTCTCGGTTGTCGCCGGCGCGCCGCCAGCAGCGCCGCCGCCAGAGTGCCGGCCGCCATCACCGAACCGAGCAGGCCGTAACCCTCGGGGCCCACGCCGAACTCCCGGGTCGCCATCAACGCGTTCGTGATCTGAAAGTTCAGCCCGAATGTGCCCAGCATGAACATGCAGAACAGGATCAACTGCAGGTCCGGACGAGCCCGCACGTACGCCAGGCCCTCACGGATCGCTCCCTTGCCGCGCCGGACGGGGGCCGGCCTCAACTCGTCCGGATTCATCAAGTAGAGCCCGAGCAGAACGGCCACGAAGCTGAGGGTGTTGATCGCGAACACCGGCCAGATACCCCAGGCGGCGATCATCAACCCGGCGATCGCCGGGCCGAGCAGACGCGCTCCGTTGAACGACGCGCTGTTCAGCCCGACCGCGTTGCTGACCAGGGCGTCCGGCACCACCTCACTGACGAACGCCTGCCGGGCCGGCGCGTCGAAACCCCACAGCACACCGGCGATCGCGGCGCTCAGGTACACGTGCCACAACTGCACCGCACCGGTGGCCACCAGTGCGGTGAGTGCCGCGAACACCAGACCGGTGCCCGCCTGGGCGACCATCATGATGCGGCGTTTACCGAACCGGTCCGCCGCGGCTCCGGCCAGGGGTGACACCAGCAGGCCGGGGGCGAATTGCAGGGCGGTGACGTAGCCGAGCGCAGAGGCCGAGTTGTCGGTCAGTTGCGTGAGCACCAGCCAGTCCTGAGCCACCCGAGCCATCCAGGTACCGACGTTCGACGTCAACGAGCCGAGAAACAGCAGCCGGTAGTTGTGCACGCTCAACGAGGCGAACGTGTGCAGTGGCTCAAGCGGTACGGATTCGCTGTCTGTCTCGCTCATCGCTGCCGTACCCACACCATCGCAACCATCCTAGAACGGTGTCCTGTTCCCTGAGCCCCGATCCATCGATGGCTGCCCGGGTCGGGATCGGTAAGGACGCGGTCGCAAAGATCTGGGCCGACCACAACCTCAAGCCCTGGCAGGTGAGCACCTTCAAGATCAGCAACGATCCCCCGCTTCGAGGAGAAGCTGATCGACGTTGTCGGGCTCTACCTGAACCCGCCGGCCCGGGCGGTGGTGTTCTCCTACGACGAGAAGACCCAATGCCAAGCACTGGACCGTACCCAACCATCGCTACCGATGAAACCTGGCCGGGCCGGCACCATGACCCACGACTACAAATGCAACGGCACCATCGACCTATTCGCGGCAATGAACCTCGCCACCGGTCAGGTCCTCACCGGTCTCAACAAGGGCCACACCGGTTCCGACGTCCTGCGGTTCTTCAAACAGATCGACGCCACCGTGCCCCGCGGCCTTGGCGTGCACGTCGTCCTGGACAACCTGTCGGCGCACTCCACTCCCGAGATCAACAAATGGCTCGCCCCCCGAGACCGGCGGCGATGGCACCTGCACTTCACACCCACATCCAGCTCCTGGCTGAACCTGATCGAACGATGGTTCAAAGAACTCACCGACCGACGCCTCCGCCGCGGCACCTTCACCAGTGTCGACGAACTCTCCCAAGCCATCACCACCTGGGCCGAACACTGGAACAGCGACCCCAAACCGTTCATCTGGAAAGCCCCAGCCGACGACATCATCACCAAAGTCCAACGCGGACGCGACACCCTCCACCAGATCAATTCACAGACGGACCACTAGAACGCCTAGCGGGCGCCACATGGGGCGGGCCGAGTGCACTCGCGCGGCGGTCTTGCGTAGGCGGACGCCGTCGCGAGGATCGCTCGCCGGGTCAGGCGGATAGCGTCCTGGCGCGGAACGCGTGCAGGCACAGGGTCAGCCCTCGCAGGCGGTGGCATAGGCCAGCAAGACGCCGCCGACACGCAGGGCAACACCCCCCAGTCAGTGCCTGCAGACGGTGGAATAGGATACGACGCCGTAGAGCGTCAGGAACCGGCCCGCGACCTAACTACAAGCAACCCCACCACAAAGTGGTGCCCCCCGATCGTTGTCCGAATTTCCTCACATGCGCCGCGTCGCAGAGGAAGATCTTGACCACCCAAGAAGTCGAGCCTGATTAGTTTCGTGGGAAGGTGGCTGGCCCTGCGACGATCGTCCGTCTCGCAGAATGGCTCGCTGACTCGGCATTGGCCAATGTTTGCGCTACTCGTGTTAGCATACACACTCCGATGGAAGGAAGTCTGGGCCATCACTCGGCCAGAAGTTGGCCAAGTTTCGTCTGGGCGCCCCTCACCCCCGGAAGGACAGTTTATGAACAAGCGCCTCGCGACGGTGCTAGTGGCGGCCGGCCTGATCGCAAGCAGTGAACTCAACGTTGCGTGGTCGGACAATGATAAGGCCAGCTCCTGGCGGACGGATCGCGGCTGCGCGTGATTCTCTGTGACAAACTCTGCAAGAGCAATACGACTCGCGTGGAGACTGTCCATGCACTCGCTGGGGTGTCGATCAATGTGCATCCCGGCGAGTTCGTGGTTGTCAAGGGAAGCAGCGGTTCCGGCAAGACAACTCTGATCAATGTAATTGCAGGGATCATCACTCCAGATTCTGGCTCGGCAACCGTCTTGGATTGCGAAGTCACGGGCCTCTCAGGCGCTAAACGCGCCGACCTGAGGCTCAAACGCCTCGGCGTGGTGTTCCAAGACGACAACCTCCTTGCGGATTTAACTGCAGTTGAGAATGTGGTTCTGCCCATGATTGTTCAGGGACTAGCTTCACAGGAGGCCAAAGCAGCTGCACAGCAACAACTTTCTCGATTGGGTCTTAACGCCTTGGCCGATCGCTATCCGGTTGAAATGTCCGGGGGTCAGCGACAGCGAGTGGGGATCGCGAGGGCCCTCGTCGGTGGCAAGCCGTTGCTCCTGGCCGACGAACCCACCGGCTCACTCGATAGCGTGAACGGTCTCGCGCTATTTGGGCTGATCGCTGATCTCTGTGAGGATGGAATAGGCGCACTCGTGGCGTCACACGATTCAGATATCCTCACGTTCGCGCATCGCGTCTATGAGATGAAGGACGGACGGGTCGTTGACGAAAGAAGCCTCTGAGGTGTTGCGTCTCGTAGGCGCTTTACGGCCGTTGAAGCCTGCGAAACGCGTAGGAATCGCTTCACTACTGGTCGCCGGGCTTCTTTCGCTGGCACTTGGTATGGTCACCGCATTCAGCCAAGCTCCTGAACAGGTGGCTGAGCGAGAACTTGGGATCTTCGATTATGTCACGACCTACCCGGCATTCTTCTCAATCGGAAAGCATGTGCCAATCGATGAAATCGAAGGCGCCCTGGCGGCCGCCAAACCAACGTCTGTCCTTACCGTGACAAACGTGTTTGGCCTTGACTTCCGAGAATTGCCCGAACAGCGGCGTTTGTTGCTTCAGGAGGCCGATTGGGCCCACGCAATGGCCGAACTTTCGCAGTACACAATAACTTCGGGACGACTTCCCGAGAGGCCCGGCGAAGTGCTGGTCAGCCAACGATTGCAAGGCCCCAACGAGTTGAGCGCATTGGGTGGCCGTTCCACTTTCAAAGTCGTTGGCACGTTTCTCAACGATTATCAGCGCGCTTCTACTGTGATCCTGGCTGCGCCGGGGACCTGGAGCCAGATCGGACGGGTCACAGGAGCGGCAGCGAGGTATCCGTCACTCCAATCATCTGTTCAGGTGTTCTGGCCCGGCGCCGATGCAGATAATGTGGCTAAGCGGTTACAGACCTTGTCGGGTATACGGGCCGACGAGGCTGGCACATTGTCGCGAGCAGAGCTCCTTACTGACCCTATCAATATTCGATTAACGTGGTTCCCCCTCATCCTCGCTATTCCGATCTCCCTCATACCTCTGCTGACTGGGAGTGTTGGCGGGTACCTGACGGGACGTTGGTGTGTCGGGGTCGACGCGCAGCTCAACCGTCTTGGCGTTCCTTTGCGGTCTGTGCGGCGCGCGTCCCGCGTGCTGATTTCTATACGTGCTGCTAGTTGGGCGAGCGCGGGTTGGATTATAGGTCTATCACTTGCATGGACAGTTCGTCCGTTAGTCAACCTGATCGCGGATCATCAATTGGGCCCCCTAACCTTATTCTTATCGGAGTACGTAGTCGTCACAGGTGGTCTGGTCGTGGCGACGCTTTTTGGCCATTTGCTCGGAACTGGGCCGGTATGGTCAATGCCGGTAGGAGCGGCGCGAGCGGCCCGTGTGGCGTCCATCTTGCGCCCATACGTTGCTCTTGCTTCCCTGATAGTGTTCGTCGTCACTGGTATTGGACAGCAGGACCCACGATCGGCGAGCACGATGGCAGCCGCGGCAATTTTGGCAGTTGTCGTCGGATCGCCACCCGTGAGTAGACGCTTGCTGATGGCGTTTCCCATTGACACTATGCGGAGTCTGCTTGCCATCCGAATGCTTCGTTCCCAGTTCGGGTCGGGTCGAAGCGACGTGCGCAGTGCTGGCGGCCATCTTGGCGATGTCGCTTACCGCAACTTCCATTGCGTATGCGTTGGACGAGACGAATCGCCGCCGCACATTCGATCGCGTGCCTCCCGACACTGTTCAGATAGTCTCCTACGCTCCAGAGCAGCCGGTGCCAAGCCAAGTGCGGATTGAAGTGGAAGATGCACTGGGAATGGCGGGCCCCGTGAGGAGCGCGTCACTAGCTCGCGACAACCTCGAAGTGATGAGCAACCTAAACGGCGATCTCCGTGTGTTTGACAGCGCCGCAGATGTGCAGCGGTGGAACGGGGGGAAGCTTCTGACCTCCGATCAGAGGAGAACTCTGGACAGTGGAGGGGTGCTCACATTCCTATCGCATGATGTAATCAGCATTAGGAACGGCACGCTAAAGGTGACCCTACCCGCGCGCCAAATCGAGGTGTTACCCGAGTGGGGCACGCAAGGGGGTGGACTGATGTTGGCCCGCACAGTTCGGGACCACGCGTGGAACACAGACAACGAAACTCTGACTTATAGCGGCCTGTCGACTTCGCAGGTCTCTCGGGCTGCTGGGATTGCGAGCGCACTAGGAATCGATCCTGCTTACGTTGTATATCCACACCGTGAAGATGTGAGCACTCTGGCTGACCGCTACCAAGTGGCATTGCTAGTCCTGGCTGTCTTATGTGGTCTGCTTGTGGCCGCATTCACTGGCGCCCAAGCCCGCACCAGGCGACCGCACATGGCAAGTATGTGGACACTAGGAGTACCGACTCGTTGGTTTGCCGTGGTTTTGGGAATCCAGGCTGCAGTCATCGTCACAGTCACCATCCTGTTGGCGGCACTTGCCACCACGCTTACCATGGTTGCCGTGTTCACTTTCGGACGCGCCAACTTTGATGTAGTCATTCCTTGGCCAGCACTGGGCATAATCGGTGGAGTGGCTGTTTTCGGTACCTTGCTGGGACTCGCCGTTGGCGCACTTCGGCTTAGATCAAGTGAAAGATTTACGTGAATGTCGGACTCAGAGGGGTACTTTCGGGCTCCATGTGGCGAGTTTAGGCTTAGCGGGAAGCAATCCACCACGGAAGGTACCGCTTGGTTCGCTCCACGATGGCTTTGGTTTCGGATAATTGGGCTTGTCCGCTGCACTAGCCGGCATCCAAGTATCCCCGGTCAAGCAAGGTCACCTCATCGGCCAGATTTCCGCGGCGGCTGATCCCGGCCCAGTTGTTCATCAACTGGCGCGGCAGTGCCCGCAGCTGATCATGAGAGGCAAAACCACGGAAGCCGGGTCGGTATGACAACCAACAAAACCGGAAAATACAGTCTGATTAACTCATCCTGGGCTCGTTCCGCCGCGACCACCCAGAGCCGCGGCCGCAGCCGCAGCCATGCGCACCCCGCAAGATGGTCGTAACTAAGACCACCGATTTCTCGTGGACCTCATCGCGCCGATCATCATCGCGGGTGTCACGGGAACGTCAGAGGGGAGTGCCTCGTGTGCGAGGTAGGAGCTTACTTCAAAATTGCCCTGGTAGTACATAATCCACCCGGGCCAAATGGGCGCCGGAACATCGGCTTCCACGAGCATCTCCAGGATGTTTTCCAGGGCCCATTCGTCAGGGTCACCGAACACAGGTTCGCCGGACGGTTGAATCAACACCTCGCCGGGACCGGCGACCCACGCGAACATCACCCCCCAAGCAGTCTGAGGTAATGCAGTCCAACCTTGCGGTGTGTCTCTCGTCGTCTCGAAGTCGGGCCATTGCATAGTCGATGTACCAACCCCTCAGTGGCTGATCAGCCAACCAAAACTTGCACGTGCCGTTTGAGAAACAATTGAAGTCCCCGGTGTTGAGAATTGCGGCCGCATAGCGGGGGTATCCGCTTGGGGGCGAAATATGTATCATGAGCACCGTGATAGGTGTCGTCCTGCTCCAGACGTGCCGAATCCAGCCGACGACTGTCCCAGCGCCACGAACCGGAGGAGACTTTGGGCGCGGTGCTCCCGTTTGTCACGACGTAGCTGCCGCAGCCGTACCAGACGCCGATGGGGTTCCGATCCCAACACGATATTTGCGGATATTCGAACTTGATCGATGGGCCGCTGTCCCAGATATACGCAACTCGCCACTGGACTTGCCGACCGTTAAGGTTCGATCGGATGACGATGTCAAAGGTGCCGATCACGCCGTTTTGATTGCCGTAGGCAGCGTTACCCTTCACCTCTTCGACGTAGTTGCTGACTTTGCGGTGACAGACAGGCGCGGTCTCACACCAAGAGTCATAGTCCGAAGCGTTGATCACAGCACCCCTTGACGAAGTTACGAGGCGTCGTTGAGTAATTGCGGTGTAGTGCTGCTGTGTCTTGCCCGACGAGTCCTTCGACTCGTATGTGACACCCTTTCCCGTGCACACCCAATGGTCGAGGGTGTGCTGAACCGCATAGTCGACACAGTCTTGGAGAGACGGTTCAACCCCACTCGAGGGTGATCCAGAACCCTCCGCATTGGCGGCCTGGACGGTGAGTGATGGCGGGACAGCCAACGAGACCAGCGCGATGAGTGCTGTGGCCAAAGCCCGTAGTCGGATCACTGCGGCTCCCAGGGCTGAGGGCTGTGCGCCCGGTGCCCTATGAGTTTTCCACAGCTAGACAGCACATGGCAATGTGCACCGCAGCCTGCTTGCTGCCCACACCACGCGCGCCAGCCACATGCTCTGCACAGCATCATCGCGCAACTACTCGAGCAGGATGCCGGGACACCGAGTGCCGATCACGGTGACGGTGACGTGTGCCGGCAGCGCAGGCTTTGCGTGAGCTTGTTGCGGTCTCGGATGCGCATTGGCGTTGTTGGGGTTGCCGCCACCGTTCCGCGTGCGGCTGGCCCGATCGGCGAGGCTGCCGCACTCGCCGCCGGCCTTGTTGGTCATGCCGCGAACGGGACCGGCCGGTACCGACACGCAGCTGGCCCCGGCGAAATGGGACAACGGCAGCGCCGGCCCATCGAGCAGGCACCATGCAAGATGTGCACAGAGGACCAGTCGCCGACCACAGCTCTACTGGTCGAGGTGCCTGTCCCCACTATGTTGGTGGCCGAGCAGGCCGGTGCACGCCCCACCCGCCGCGGCTGGTCCACCATCGCAGCAGTTGGCTACGCACGAGTGCGCCTCGATCCGGCCGACGTCAGGACCGCCGTGAAGGAGCTGCACGCTCTGGACGTCGACTCGGCGAACATCCACTTGGACCGCGGGATGGCCCGGCAACGCGACACCCCAACTCTGCAGGAAAGTCATCGCAAGTCTCCAGCAGGGCGACAGCCTGGTAATGGCGAACCTCGCCCGATTGGCGCGCAGCTTGGCCGGACTGACAGCTGTGGTTGGGCAGCTCGAACAACTGCGGGTTCGGCTCATCGTGGCAGTTACTTGCCAGGAGGGCAGGTACGTTGAGGCAGGGGGCACCATCGACACCATCTCGGCGGCAACGTCGAGAACAGCGGTAAGGAGGGGCTCCCCCCGGATCCCCTCCTGACCGTCGCGGCCTCCCGAGCGGTTCGCCGGTTCCCGTTGGCGGCCCCCCTCACCGCCACCGGTTCCGCTACCGGGATTGAAAGAAGTCTCTGCGAGCGCCGTAAACGCGCCGTAAACGGTGTGCGGAACGCTCGTTCGCCAGTGCGGAACGCTTGTTCGCCAGTGCGGAACGCTCGTTGGCCGGCCGAGGCGGCGGTGATCCGGGCCTTGATCAGCGGACGTCCAGACCTCCTTGACCATTAGGTTTCTAACTATTAGGGTTCTAACTATGAGCGAGTTGACCGACCGGCTGAACATGGCCATCCGCACCGTGGGGTTCGCGTCCCGGTACGCGGCGGACGAATGGGTGCGCTCCAGTGGGCTCACCCGGCAGCAGGCCTTCACGCTCGGCTACATCGAAGAACACCAGCACCGCGGAGTGATCGCCCGCGAGCTGGCCGAAATGAACGGCACCACACCGGCCTCGGTCGCCAGCCTGCTCCAGGGGTTGGAAGAGCGCGGCTACCTGGTCCGCACACCCTCACCGAAAGACTCCCGGGTAAAGCTGCTCAGCATCACCCCGCAGGCCGCCGGCCTGATCGATGGCTTCGACGATGCCATGCGGGCCTCCCAAGAACGGCTCTTCTCTCCCCTGAACCACGACGAGCAGGTTCAACTGCTCGCCCTGCTCGAGCGGCTGACCGCCGAGGTGCCGGACGCTCCGTCACCCCCCGACCGCCGCCGCAACTCACCCACCTGACCCAGAGGGTTCGACAGGCTCGAACGACGACCGGCTCGACCGAGTAGGCGCTCGACCGTCCGGTCTCGACCGAGTAGACGCTCGACCGTCCGGTCTCGACCCGACACGCTCGACCAGCGACACCACCCATTTCCACCCACCGTCCAACGGAGGCTTCGCCATGCCCGAATCAAACCGCACCACTCTTGCCGTCGCGCCGATCTGGCGCGCCCTGCTGCACCTCTGCATTCCGATGATCGCCGGCTTCTCGGTCGGTGCGGTCTACAACATCATCAACTCCGGCTTCATCGGCTCACTGCACTCCACGCCGCTGCTGGCCGCGCTCACCTTCTCGCTGCCCGTCTTCGCCCTGATCATGGCGATCGGCGGCGTCTTCGGCGTGGGCGGCGGCACCTACATCAGCCGCCTGCTCGGCTCCCTCGAGGACGCCGAAACCGACCCGATCGCCACCGCCACCCGCATCCGTCAGGTCAGCTCGTTCACCCTGTGGGGCGCGCTGGCCGGCGGCGCCGTGATCGGCCTGCTGGGGCTGGTCTTTGCCACCCCCATCGCCGTCGCGGTCGGCGCGAGCGGCGAATCGCTGGCACCCACCGCCGTCTACATCGGCGCCATGTTCGCCTTCACCCCCCTCTACGTGGCCTGCTTCGCGCTCGAACAGGTGGTGCGCGCCGAGGGTGCCGCGGTGGCGTCCATGACCGGGGTGATCGCCTCCACCATCGCCAACCTGGCCTTCGACGTGCTGTTCATCCTGGTGCTCGGCTGGGGCGTGCTCGGCGCCGGCATCGCGCTCGGCCTGTCCAACCTGGTGATGGTCGGCTACTACGTGTGGTGGCTGGTCCGCCGCAGCTCGGTGGCCGCGCTCGGCCCGCGCTGGTTCCGCGCCGACCGCGAGATGCTGCGGACGGTGTTCGGCGTCGGCGTCTCGGAACTGTTGCAGTCGAGCTTCCTGATCGTCACCACCCTGGTGATGAACTGGATCGCGATCGGCTACGGGGACGCCCTGCTGGCCTCGATGGGCGTTGCGCTGCGGATTTCGCAGTTGCCGGAGATGATCTGCATGGGTGTGTTCATGGGTGCCGTGCCGCTGTTCGCCTACGCCTTCGGGGCCGGCAACCATGCCCGGCTGCACCGGGCCATCGGCGGCGCCGCGGTCGGCATTCTCGGCTTCACCCTGGTGTTCTCGGGACTGGTCTTCGCGTTCCGCGACCAGGTGTTCGGCCTGTTCAGCGCCGACCCGGCGGTGCTCTCGGACGGCACCGCGATCCTCACCGCGATGCTGGTGGCCACCCTGTTCAACGGCATCACCGGCCTGCTGATCGCGGTCTTCCAGGCCACCGAGCAGATGCGCAACGCCACCATCATGTCGATCGCCCAAGGAGTGCTGTTCATTCCCGTGGTGCTGCTCGGCAACGCCTGGTTCCACCTCGACGGGGTGATCTGGTCGATGACCGTCACCGAACTACTCACCTTCGCCCTCGGCGGCCTGCTGTTCCTCACCTCGCGGCGGGCCCTGGACGCCGCCCCGTCCGCCGAATCGAGTGCAGCGGCCGCCGAACTGGTGGACGGGGCCGTCGCCACCGCTTGACCACCTACAACCAAATGGTTGTATGTTGTCCCTGTGATCGAGACTGACGAGGATCGGGCGGACGCGCTCTTCCACGCCCTGGCCGACCGCACCCGGCGCGACATTCTGCGCCGGGTGCTGGCCGGTGAGCACTCGGTCAGCACGCTGGCCAAGCACTACGAGATGAGCTTCGCCGCCGTGCAGAAACACGTCGCAGTTCTCGAGCGGGCGGGCCTGCTGACCAAGCGACGGCAGGGTCGCGAGGCCCTGGCCAGCGGCGACGTGCAGGTGGTCCGCGCCGCGAACCAGCTGCTCAGCGAACTCGAGAGTGTGTGGCGCGGGCGCATCGCCCGCATCGATGCGTTGCTCGTCGAGAACTCGCAGCATGACAACGCACACAGCCAGGGCGCCGACAGCCGCCCGTCGATCCCCCCACCAGTCCCACGACACCAGCACAAGCCCACACCCGTTGACCGATCCGAGGAGTAAGTTGCCATGCCCGTTGTCGATGTGATCAAGAACCTGGACGGCCCGTCCCTCACTATCGTGGCCGACTTCGCCGCACCCGTGGAACGGGTCTGGCAGCTCTACGCCGACCCGCGCCAATTGGAGCAGATCTGGGGGCCGCCGGAGTACCCGGCGACCGTCGTCCAGCACGATCTGACCCCGGGCGGGCGGGTCACGTACTTCATGACCGGCGCCGGGGGCGACCGGCACTTCGGCTACTGGGACGTCGCCGAGGTGACCGCACCCGAGCACTTCAGCTTCGCGGACGGCTTCGCCAACGATGAGTTCGAGCCCAACACCAATCTGCCGGTTTCGCACAACAGCTACACGTTCGGGGCGCACCAAGGTGGCACCCGTGCCACGTACGTCTCAACGTTCGCCAGCGCGAACGACCTGCAGCAGGTGCTCGACATGGGCGTCGAAGAGGGCACCATCGCCGCCACCAACCAGATCGACCGCCTGCTCGCACTCGACTGAGGCTGACCCACCCCGCTGAAGCTGATTCGGAGCTACTAGGGTGGGGCGTGGCGGAGCGTCCGTCCGAGCAGACCGAAGGAGCAACTGCATGGCAACGCAGAGCAAGGCCCAGGCCCACTGGGAAGGCAGCCTGATGGAGGGCGCCGGAAGCGTCGACCTGGTCACCTCCGGCGTGGGTCACTTCGACCTCAAATGGGCCAAGCGCGCCGAGGCCTCCGCAGGCGCCACGAACCCCGAAGAGCTGATCGCCGCGGCGCACGCGTCGTGTTACTCGATGGCGCTGTCCCACGCCCTGGCCGGCAACGGCACCCCCGCGGAGTCGATCGACACCACCGCGGTGGTCGGCTTTCAGCCTGGCGTCGGCATCACCGGCAGCGACCTGACGGTCAAGGCCAAGGTGCCGGGACTCACCGAGAACGAGTTCCAGAAGTTCGCGGACGAGGCCAAGACCGGCTGCCCGGTCTCGGCGGCCCTGACCGGCATTCCGATCACGCTGACCGCAGAGTTCATCAGCTGATATCCCCGGTTGAGGAATCGCTGGTCGAGCGTGTCGGGGCCCGTGCCACCAGGGGTTTCGACGTTCAGGCTCAACCACCGGGCCGCGCATTATCTGCGCTTCCTTGATCGAGCACCCGCGCGAGGGCGTCCGTTTGGGCGCCCTCGACGCATGTGCGCGCATGGCAACCTCCGATAGGTGGACGTCGGCGAGGGCCGATGCGCCGACGTCGGGGGCTGGATGCGCGGCCGGCCTGCGAGGGACGAAACGCGGCAGCCGACCGGCGGCGGCGGCTCGCGACGCACTCTCACCCGGCGTCAGCGTGGCCGAGTCGGCTGCGTCACAATGACCGCATGACGATTGTGCCCGGCGCCGAGCCGATCAGTGTGGACGGATCCGACGTCGGGGTGCTGCTGTGTCACGGCTACCCGAGCACCCCGCAGTCGATGCGTCCCTGGGCCGAGCACCTGGCGGCGGCCGGCTACACGGTGCGGGTGCCGTTGCTGCCCGGCATGGGCACCCATTGGAGGGATCTGAACGCAACCGGCTGGCAGGACTGGTACGGCGAGATCGACCGGGCTCACGCCGAACTCAGCGCGCGCTGTTCGACAGTCTTCGCGTTCGGCTTGTCCATGGGCGGCCTGCTGGCCACCAAACTGGCGCAGGAGAAGCCGGACCTGGCCGGCCTGGTGCTGGTCAACCCGATCTTTGCGCACAACAACCCGGCGTTGAAGATTCTGCCGCTGTTGCGCCACGTGGTGCCGGCCCTGGGCGGACTGGCCGGCGACATCAAGAAGCCGGGCGTGATCGAGTTGGCCTATGACCGCAACCCGCTGCAGGCGATGCACAGCCAAACCAAACTGTGGCGCATAGTCGTCGAAGACCTGCCGCAACTTCGCTTGCCGGTGCTGCTGATCACCTCAAGCGAAGACCACGTCGTACCCCCGCTGTCGTGGCAGACATTCC
>DAOSUG010000009.1:0-14062 GCA_035378545.1 Micropruina sp.
AGCCGTCCGTCGGGGCCGGGACGCATCCAGGCGATGTCGTCGCCGATGGTTTCGACCTTCCAGCCCGGAATGGTCGGACGCAGCATGGCTAGGTTGGTTTTGCCGCAGGCCGATGGGAACGCGGCGGTCAGGTGATAAACCCGGCCGTCGGGACCGGTGATCTTCAGAATCAGCATGTGCTCGGCCAGCCAGCCCTCGTCGTGGGCCAGCACCGACGCGATGCGCAGCGCGTAGCACTTCTTGCCCAGCAGCGCGTTGCCGCCGTAGCCCGAGCCGTAGCTCCAGATCTCGCGGGTCTCGGGAAAGTGGGTGATGTACTTGTCGTCGTTGCACGGCCAGGCGATGTCGTCGCGCCGGTTGCCGTCGGCGTCGATCAGCGGGTAGCCGACCGAATGGACGGCGGGCACCCAGTACTCGCCGGCGCTGATGCGGGCCAGCGGCTCGGCGCCCATCCGGGTCATGATGCGCATGCTGACCACCACGTAGGGCGAGTCGGTGATCTCGATGCCGAGCTTGGAGATATTGCCACCCAGCGGGCCCATCGAGAACGGCACCACGTACATCGTGCGGCCCCGCATGCAGCCGTGGAACACCCGTGCCAGGGTCTGTTTCATCTCGGCCGGGTCGGCCCAGTTGTTGGTCGGGCCGGCGTCCGATTCGTTGGCGGAGCAGATGTAGGTGCGCGACTCGACGCGGGCCACGTCCGAAGCGGAGGAGCGTGCCAGGTAGCTGTTCGGACGCTTGTCGGGGTTCAGCTTGATCAGGGTGCCGGAGGCGACCATCTCGGCGTAGAACCGGTCACGCTCAGCCTCGGAACCGTCACACCAGTAGACGGCCTCAGGTTGGGTGAGTTCGGCGACACCGGCCACCCAGTTGACCAGGGCTTCGGGTGCGCCGGCAGGGGCATCGAGAGCTACCAGTTGGGCATCGACCGACATCTCGGACTCCTTCGACCCGCTACCTTGCGGGCATCGCTTCCAAGACACCAGTCTGCCTTACCCCAAAGGGTGGCATGGCCGGTTGGGCTCAGTTGGACGCATCTCGGTGCGTCAACTAAAGTGAACCCTCGGTGGTCGGTAGGTTCGATCATCATCTGAGCGCCTGTAGCTTAACGGATAGAGCATCTGACTACGGATCAGAAGGTTGGGGGTTCGAATCCCTCCAGGCGCGCGTAACAGGACCGGCTCCACCCGGTCCTGTTTCTGCGTTCGGTGACGGCTCTGCCCCAGGGGGTGTCGAGGGGGCGTGCTGACAGTTCCTTGCTTCGAGCATCGTGCCTCGCGCAAGCAACTGGGCCGTGCAGGGAACGGCCGCAGATGTGAGGCATTTTCGAACCTGGGAGGTCCTCGACTCACACCCGCTCACGACACACTGTCTGTGATCGAACCTAAGCTTCGGATCGTGGGTGGCTATCGACGTGTCGATGACGAGCGTTCCGCCGTCGCGCTGTCCGAGTTCCTGAACGGAGGTTCGCGAAAGCGGCCCGTTGTCGTCGTGACGATCCCGGCCAGCCGTACAGAGCCCTGGATCGACGTAGACGCGATCGCACGCGAGGCGGGGAACCTGGCCGATGTCTACCTCATGCCTACCGGCGACGTCTCGTGGAAGTTCTCTGACCGGATGGCCGACGGCACCCAGGTCTTCGGCGGTGCAGGACGTGTGTACCCAATCGGCCACGAGTGGGCGACGGACCTGACGAAGTCTCCGCTCCGCTTCGCTTGGAGCGAGCAGGACGGCGAGAAGGCCACGCGGCAACTTGTCTCGGACGTGTTTCGCGCCGCCGCGAGAGGCCTCGCTCGGGCGCTGCCTACCCGACCTCTCCGCGAGGTCGACGGGGTTGTCAAGCTGCTCGTTGCAGGGCGGGCGCTCGTCAGCATCGGGAACGCCATGGCCGCTGTCGCCCAGGAACTCACGGTGGAGGACGTTCCCATTGAACGTCTGATGACGGTAGGGCAGCGGGTCAGCGGGCGGTATGACGCCGACACGAACCGGCTCGACGTAACGACGAGCCTCCGCCCCGCCGACGATGCACTCACCGGTTACGTGTTGGGCGACGTCGTGCTCGCCAGGGTCGTCAGCGTGCGAGCCGACACCGCAGAGCTGATGCTCTTCCCGAAGACCACGACCCCGGCGATAACGGTCGCGGTGAGTCTCGCCGATGTCACCCTGAACCCTCTCGACGACTTGCGCCAGCTCATGACTGTCGGTGAGGTCGTAGCCGCGCGGGTGACCGCAACCTCGCCCCGGTGGGCGCTGGTTCTCAACGACGTGGATGACGATGAACCGATCCGCTCCGCTCCCTCGGTTCTCACCGGGGGGCCGCCCTGGTTGCTTGAGGAGCCGGTCGGCATTGCGGAGGCTGCGCCTCCACTCGCTCCGCCGGCGCCCGTGCGTCCGTCGTCGTTCCCGGGGCCATCGGTCGAGGAGTCCGAGCCGGTCGAGCCTGCGCCCTCTCGGCCGGCGCCGATGCGGCCAAGCCCGGCGCTGTTCGACCGCAACCGCCCGCGTCAGGCTGCGCCGCCGGCGTCCCTTACGCCGCCATCCGGTGCGCAGCCGTCCGAGGGGACGAAGTCGCTGCTGGTGAAGATCGACGGGCTGACCAGCGAGGTCAACCGGCACAAGCGCGAGGCGAACGAACTGCGCACGCAACTCCTCGATGCCAGCGACGAACGGGAGCAACTCCGCTATCTGTTGGAGCAGGCGGAGCGCCGCGCGAACCGGTCCGAACACGAGCTGAAGGTCGCCCGAGCCCGCCTCCGCAAAGTCGGGAACTCAAAGGCGTCCGCAGAGCGCGCCCGCGAACCCCAGTTCGCCGACCACGAACAGGGCTTCCGCTACCTCGTTTTGACCCGCTGGGCCACGCGTACGCTGCCCAGCGAGCAAGCGCAGCGTCCCTTGCTCAACTACGCCATCGGCCCGGAGTTCCTAGGCTCACTCGCCGAACTGCAGGGGATCACTGAAGCGAAGGTGGCCGACGTCGTATTCGAGATCGTGACAGGCCTGGCCCCACAGATAGCGGGCCGCCAGGTCCATCAACTTCGCACCGGAGCAGGCGGCAATGATCCCTTTCGAGTCCGGGAAGACGGCGCCCGGGCGTACCGGGCCAGTCTCCAGGTCGACACTCCCTCGGCTCGCCGCATCCACTACTGGATCCTGCCCGGTGGACAGATCGAGCTCGCCCAAGTCGACACACACGACCAGTTCGGCGTCTGATCTGTCGCCGAGCGCCCACCACCGGGATGGGCGGCCCTTGCTTGCCTGACTGCACCTATCGACGCCGCATTGTGTGCGCAACTTCTTACCGTCGAGTAGGCCGGCGCGAGTTGATGCTTGAACGCACTGGTGAGGACACGCCCAAGTAGGACGCATGCAGAGTGCGCGCTTGTGGTTGCATGCCATTCGGCCCATTCGGCCCATTCGGCCCCGACCGCAGATCGACAGTCCATCGTCCGCGACGAAACTCGTTGCGGGACGTGAGCGAGCCGCACGGGCGGGGAGTCAACCAAGGATCGACCAGGCATCTGTCATCACTGCTGGGCTAGTTGGCGGCCAAGCTTCCCGTGACATCGACGGCTCACCATGGTGCTGAAGCGGCTTGGTGAGGGTGTGTTCCGCCAACTCTTGGCGGCGATGGATGCACCGACGTTGGCCGGCGCACTGGCGGCCATGAATCCCCGAGGCGCTGAAGAACCTGATCCCGCTACTGCTTCCTGACCAAATCGCAGCGATACTCAGCGTCCTACAAGGACCCTGGGCCCAGCGGAGCCAATACAGCCCGGATCCTGCGAGGGCCGCCGTAGCGACCCGCACCAGATACCCGCCCCGCCCGCGCGGGGGTGAACCCCAGTTGGTGGACGCCGTGACCGCACCCGGCAGGTCCACCCCACACGAACCTTCTCTACATCATCTCGACAAGCGCTTTCACGCTCACTAGCCTCGGCTCATGGTTGTCCCTGCTCAGGTGCCCGATTGGATGCGACCGCAGGGCCTTCCCCACCAACGCATGCCGTCGGCGCAGGCGTTGCAGCGCTTGCAGGCGGGAAACGTGCGGTACTGCCAGCAGCGAGCCGGTAACGCACCTCCCCCCGGCGACGCCACCCCCGCCGGCTTTCCCTTCGCCCTCGTGGTCGGTTGCCTCGAGCCCGAGGCGGCCGGCGAACACCTGTTCGCGGAGAAGCCGGGGGCGATCGAGGTCGTCCGCAACGCCGGGCCGAGCCTGGGTTCGGACGCCCTCGCCGCCATCGAGTACGCCGCGCTCGTGCAGAACGTCGGGGTGGTGCTCGTGTTGGCGCACAAGGGGTGCGGCGTGCTCACCGCCGCTGCCGCCGCACGTGCCGCCAACGGGGTGGCACTACCCGGGGTGCTGAAGCAGTGGGTGCCGCTGGCCGCGGCGGGCACGCGGTTGGGCGACCCGGCGGTCGGTCATGTGCGCGCGTTGCGGTGGGAGTTGCGGCGCACCGACTCGCTGCTTGGGCTGACCCGCTCGGGGCAGGTGAAGATCGCGGCCGGTGTGCTCGACCCCGACACCGGCGCCATTCAGTTCCTGCCCGACGAGCCGGACGAGGTCGAGGACGACAGTGCGTCCACGCCCGTCAACACGATCACGTACGGCAGCTGACCTCAGCCGGCTCCGGGCCCGGTGGGCGCGCCTGGTCGGGAAGCATCACGGCCCGCCCACACGTGCAATCTGGTGCTGGTCCATGCCCATTCCTGCGGCCGAGCGGCGAAGCCGGGGACCCATTCGCTGCGCCTCACTGCTGGTCAGGGGCGTGTGCAGGCCCAGCGAGTGCGCGCACCTGGTCGATCGTGTCGGCCTCGTCGGCGGTCTTGTCGTCGCGGTAGCGCAGCACCCGCGCGAACCGTAACGCCAGACCCCCCGGGTAGCGTGACGACCGTTGCAAGCCGTCGAAGGCGATCTCGACCACCTGCTCGGGGCGCAGCCGCACCGTCCAGTCGTCGCGACTTGTTTCGAGGTCGAGGAACCGCTCGGTCTGCCAGGCCAGCATCGCATCGGTCATGCCCTTGAAGGTCTTGCCCAGCATCACGAAGCCCCCGGTGGCCGGGTCGCGGGCACCGAGGTGAATGTTGCTGAGCCAGCCACGACGTCGTCCGGACCCCCACTCGACGGCCAGCACCACCAGGTCGAGGGTGTGCACCGGCTTCACCTTGATCCAGGACGATCCGCGCCGCCCGGCCTCGTACGGCGCGTCGAGGGCCTTGATCACCACGCCCTCGTGCCCCGACGCCAGCACGGCCTGAGTGAAGGTCTCAGCCTCGGCCGGGTCGTCGGTGACCAGCCGCCCCACCCGCGCGGTCTCGGGCACCAGCGCGGCCAACCGGTCGGCGCGCTCAGCGGCCGGCAGGTCGAGCAGTTGCTCGTCGTCGAGGGCCAGCAGGTCGAAGAAGAAGGGGGTCATGGGGGTGCGTTCGCGCACCGCACCCGCGTCTTGGGTCATCGAACGGGAGGAGGTCTCTTGAAAGGGTCGCGGACGGCCGTCGGACCCGATCGCCAGCGCCTCGCCGTCGAGGATCACCCGTTGCACCGGCAGCCGCGCGACCGCGTCGGCCACCTCGGGCAGGCGGTCGGTGACCTCATCGAGGCTGCGGGTGAACAGCCGCACCACCGCACCGTCGCGGTGGGCCTGAATGCGGATGCCGTCGAGCTTGGCCTCGACCGCCACCGTGCCGCCCAACGAGGTCATTGCCTCGGCCACCGACTTCGCGCTGGCGGCCAACATCGGCTTGATCGGCCGACCCACCACCAGGCCGATGGCGGCCACCGCCTCGGCGCCGCCGGCCAGGGCGGCGAAGGCGACGGACGGCGTGGTGCCGGCCAACATCACCGCACGACGAACGTCGGCTGCCGGCAACCCACTCGCCCTGATCACCGCGTCGACCATCAGGCCGTCCAGTGCGCCTTGCCGGGTCTCGCCGGTGATCAACCCGGCAAGCCACTGTTGCTCGGCGGCGGTGGCGCGGGCCATGAGGGCGTCCAGCTGAGTCTTGCGCGCCAGCTGCGAACCGGGGCCTGACAACGCCGACAGCGTCTCGAACGCGGCATCGACCTCGGTGAGGTTGAGGGTGGGCTGCTGTGCCGGCGGCACGGTGGCTCGCGCGGAGCGCCAGCCGACGCCGGTGCGGCGCTGGCGCAGCGACCCGGAGAGATACGAGGCGACGATCTCGATCTCGGACGGCTCGGCCGCGTTCAGCGCCTCGACCAGCGCCGCCACCTTGGCCAGCCGGGACCGGGTGGCGGCCACCTGCGCGGAGGTGGCGACGAGATCGGCCAGCAACATGACGTCCATTCTGCACGTGGGCTCTGACAGTTCCTCTTGCGGCGGCGATCGGAAGGGCCGCCGGACGGACGTGGGCCCGGGGTCGCGCCCGGAATCGCCATCGGCGACGGGTAGGTTGACCCTCGTGCAGCCGATCGTCCGTGAGTGGCGTCCGGCCTGGCCGTGCCCGGTGGGTCAAGTCTGGTCGCAGTGGCGCCGGGGGGCCGGCGATCCCACCTACCTGGTCGATCGCGGACGCATCTGGCGCGGCATCCGCACCCCGCTCGGGCCGGCGACCCTTGCGGTGCAGCCCCTGAATACCGACGGCGTGATCGTGGCCGAGGCGTGGGGCGAAGGCGCCGACTGGGTGCTGGACGAGCTGCCCGGCATGTTGGGCGCGCACGATGACCCGCGCGGCTTCGTGCCGCGGCACCCACAGGTGGCGCAGGCGCTGAAGGAACGTCCGCACTGGCGCATCGGCCGCGGAAACCTCGTCTGGCAAGCGCTGTTACCGGCGGTGATCGAGCAGAAGGTGACCGGTCAGGAGGCGTTCGCGGGGTACCGGCGGCTGGTGCATCGTCATGGCGAACGCGCGCCCGGGCCGGGCGTCGCCCTGCAGCTGTGGGTGCCGCCGGGCCCGCAGACCGTCCGGATGATTCCGTCGTGGGAGTGGCTCAAGCTGCACATCGACCCGGCTCGCTCGCGCACGCTCGTGCGGTGCGCGCAGGTCGCGCCCGCGCTGGAACGCACCCTCGAGCTGCCGAACGACGAGGCCGATGCCCGGTTGCGCTCGATCGCCGGCATCGGCGTGTGGACGTCGGCCGAGGTGCGGTTTCGCGCCCACGGTGACGCCGACGCGGTCAGCTTCGGCGACTACCACGTGCCCAATGAGATCGGGCACGCCCTGCTCGGTCACGACCTGGACGATGCCGGCCTGGCGGAGTTGCTCGAGCCGTACCGTCCGCATCGGCACCGGGTGCAGGCGCTGCTCGGCACCCGGCGCTGGCGCGAGCGGCACGGGCCACGGATGGCACCGCGCACCCACCTGCCGGCACGCTGATGGCGTCGGTTCGCCACAGCGGTCATTCGCAGCAAACCCGGCGCAGGCACCGCCGGTCCCGCTGATCGCGTCAGTTCGTCACAGCGGTCACCCGCAGCAAGACCGGCGCACCCACCTGCCGGCCCGCTGACCCGCTGCCGCCCTCACCCGATGCGGCGCACCTCTTGCGGCCAGCCGCAGCCCACGGCGATCTTGCCCGCCCAATGTTTGGCGGCCTCGTCGTCGGCCACCGAGACGATGGTGAACCCGCCGAGGCGCTGGGGCGTGTCGGTGTACGGGCCGTCGGTGACGACCACCTCACCGCTGGTGGCGTCGGCGGCGTAGACCGGGCCGTTGACCTCGACACCGGCGGCGTACACGTACACCCCCGCGGCCTTCATCTCGTCGACCACCGCATTCGAGGGCTTCTCGCGCGAGCGGAACCAGTCCTCGCTGTGATCACCGACCCACTGCTGGTTGAAATAGATCAGGTAGTCGGGCATGTGTGCTCCTCCTCGTCATGGCCTGCTCCCTGCCCGGGTTGGCTGCACCCTACGAGCCTGTGCCGACAAAAACGAGGGTGAAGCCGCCCGGCTCGACCACCACCCGTCCACCGCGGGTCGCCTGACGGGTGCGCATGCCGTTGCGGTCGTACGACTCAACCTGCAGCCGCCCGCCCGGCAGCGACACCGTCCGCAGCTGACGTCGCTCACTCTTCGAGGTCAGCAACACCACCGCTCCCGTCGACCCGGACGCCTCCAGCCGCGCGATCTCGGGCATCACCAGCAGCGCGTCCAGCCGGGCGGAGCCCGCGCCCTGCACGGTGGCGGTGACCGTGGTGCCGGCGCTCGCGAGACCGTCCAGGGCGACCGGTGTGAGCCGTAGCGGTGAGGCCGCATCACCCTGCGGGCCGACGTCGCCGAAGCGCACCCGGCCGAGCCGGCGATCGCCCGCGGTGAACCGCACGGACGCCGCCGACCCGTGCTCGAGTGCCACCACCGGCTGGACGAGCAGCGCCCCGGCCGAGGCGGGCAGCGTCCAGGTGATCGTCGCGCCGTCGCCGCCGACCACCCGCTTGCCGCTCCACAGCGACTCACCGGTCCAGGCGGGGTCGGAGGACTCGACCCTCGCACTGCCACCCAGGGTGCCGGCTTCGGCCTCGATCACGGTGAGTCCGTCGCGCACCCCGATCCGCGCCGAGGCCCGGGCCAGCCGGGCCAGTGCGGGGGCGGCGTCCAGCACCTGCATGGTGAGCAGGCCGTGAATGGTCGACTCGGCACCCGAGTTGCGGTTGAGCCGGCCGTCGGCCTCGACGCCGTCGAAGGTGACCCCGGTGGCGGGGTCGTAGGTCGGCACGCCGGCCCGGTTCGCGCCGAAGAACCAGCCGGCGGCGATGCCGGCCAGCCGGGTGATGCCCTCGCGGCCCGCGACCCGTCCGACCTCGTAGCAGGCCCGCATCCGGGCGTCGGCGCCGTAGGCGATCTGCACCTTCTCGAGCGGCACCGGCAGCCAGCCGTTGTCGGGCCCCGTCGCGGTGAGCAGCTGCGCGGTGAACCCGGCGGTGTCGCCGATCGCAGGCCTCAGCAGGCCGGGATCGCGCAACGCCTTGGCGGCGGCGGCCAGCCCCTGCGCCATCTCGGATCCCCACGCGTGCCAGTCGTCCAACGACTCGGCCCAGGGCAGCAGGGCACGGAACGGCCACTGTGTGGTGCTGCCCGCAGCGAACTCGGCGACCCCGCGAGCCAGCCGCCGGCAGGCCCGCCGGGCCGGCGCCGAGCCCGTCGCGGCGGCATAGGGCGCGAGCCCCAGGAGCGCCTCGGAGGTGGCATCGGCGCCCTGCGTGATCAACCACGCGGGCACCCTCACCCCGTGCAGGTCGTGGTAGGTGCCGTAACGGACGAGGGTGTCGCGCTCGACCGCTGCGATCGCCAACTCCATCCGGCGGCGCAGGAACGCCGCGAACGCCGGATCGTGCCGGGCGAAGGCGACGTAGCCCTCACCGAAGGCCCACAGGGCGCGGGCGGTCCAGTACGACTCGCCGGCGTCGGCCGGGTTGGGGTTGTCGGGCGGGGTCGGCGTGGGGTTGAGCGTGCCGTCCGGCTGCATCCAGAGCAGAAACTCGCCCGCGTGCTCGCCGGTCAGGGTCTGAAAGTAGGCCAGCCCGCGCAGTTGCTGGTAGGCCTGCCGCCGGGCGTGGGACGAACCCGTCGCCCGCCACTCCCGCAGGTAGACCACCGCGGCCCGGGCGATGTCGTCCGAGTCGTAGGCGCCCTGTCCCCAGGTGTCGGACGCCGCGTCGTAACTGCCGCCGCCCACTGGACGGTAACCGCCATCGGCCTGCACGTCGGCGTAGACCCAGAGCAGCCCGACGGCCGGCTCCTGGGGCAGCCGGTAGGTGGAGTGCGCAGCGGTGTGACGCAGCCGGACGGTGGTGGTCAGCTCGTCCAGATGGGACAGGTTGGTCAGTCGCGTGGCTGCTCGGGCGGACGGCGCGGCGCCCAGTCCGGTGAGCACGGCGCCTGCTCCGGCGGCGGCCAGCAGCGTGCGGCGGGGAATGCGGGGTGGTTGCGTCATGACGAACTCCTTCGGGGTGTGGGGGATGCGCGTTCGATCAGCGGTGTGGGTGCGTGCGATCAGCGGTGTGGGGGCGCGTTCGATCAGCGGTCTGGGGGCGCGTGTTCGACCAGTGGTGTGGGGTGCACGTTCGATCAGGGGCCGGGGTCAATCCACCCGCTCGATGCGGGCCACTCCGATCGCCTCGTCGGCCATGCCGTAGAAGGTGAACAGGGCCCGCTCGATCTCGACGATCGCGGTGGGGAAGACCACGTTGGCCACGATGCCGACCCGCTCGTCCGCGGTCTCGGCGCTGAGCAGGGGACTGGTCGTGCGGGCGATCACCCGCGACGGGTCGTCCGCATCGAGCAGCAGGCCACCGGCGGCGTAGTGCACGTTCTTCTGCGGCTCGAAGGGATTGCTCGACATGGTGCCCGACACGCCGTGATAGAGCAGCAGCCACCCCTGCGGCACCCGGACGGGCGGTGGCCCGCCACCGATCTTCAGGTGCTCCCAGTCGGCCTGCGAGCGGGCGAGTTCGCGGTGCCCGAACGGACGCAGCAGCGCGTCCGGGTCGGCGATCGCGTCCGCGAGCCGCACGTACGACAACCAGATCGCCGCGCGGGCGTCGGTGCTGCCGGCCGGCAGCTCGACCTGCTGGCCGGGCAACTCGAACATCGGACGGTGCAGAAACCCCAGGCACGCGCTGCCGTCCGGGCCGGTGACCGGATCGGGAAAGAACGCCAGGTCCTTGTTGGCGAACAGGTTGAGATCGACACCGAGGTCGTCGTCGTACCGGAACTGGACGGGGCCGAGCCGCGTCCAGTCGATCAGGTCGGGGGAGGTGGCCAGCGCCGCCCGCGGCCCGGCTGGTCCGTAGGCGACGTAGGCCATCAGGTAGAGCCCCAACGCCGACACGAACGTGATGCGTGGGTCTTCGACGCCGCCGTGATCCGAGCCCCGCTCGAAGGCCCGGTCGGGGGCAAGTGCGATGCCGCGCCGCTGCACACCGATCGGCACGCCGTCGCCGATCACCACGTCGGCGACGGCGATCCGGGAGAAGTTGCCGCGGGCCACCACGCGCGGAAACAGCTTCAGCCGCCCGTCCGGAGCCCAGGCGGCGGCCGGGTTGAGCACACCCTCGGCCTCGCGGGCATCGTTCGGGTCGGGCCGCATCACCACGCCTGCGCGGGTGAGCCGGTAGGGAAAATCGGTCATGGCGCGCATGGCCCTTCGTCGGCGAACATCTCAGCCCTTCACCGCGCCGCCGACCACGCTGGCGACCAGGTAGCGCTGCAGGAACAGGTAGACCAGCAGCAACGGCGCCGCCACGATCATGGTGGCCGCCGACAGCAGCGACCATTCGCTGGTGTAGGTGCCCTTGAAGTTGAACAGGCCCAGGGTGACCGGCCAGTGTTCCTGACTGCTGAACAGGATCGTGGCCAGAATGATGTCGTTCCACACCCCGATCGCCTGCAGAATGAACGCCGTCGACAGCACCGGCATCATCAGCTTGGGCAAGAAGGTGAACAGATAACGCAGGTAGCCGCAGCCGTCCATCGCCGCCGCTTCGTCGATCTCGCGCGGAATCGAGTTCAGGTAGCCCGCGATCAGCAACGGCCCGACGCCGACGCCAGAGGCCATGATCAGTATGTAGCCCAGCGGCGTGTCGTACAGGTTCAGCCGCAGGGCCAGCTGGAACACCGTCACCAGGGTGTTCGGCAGAAACAGCATCGAGGCGAACAGCCCCATCCAGACCTTCGGGTGTTTCACGTAGCCGCGGGCCACCGGCACCGCGATCATCAGCGACATCACGGTGCCCAGCGCGGCGGCCACGAACGTGTAGAGCACCGAGTTGAGCATGTAGCTGGCAAAGTTGCCCTGCTGCCAGGCGGCGGCGAAGTTGCCGAACTGCGGCGACTGCACCACGCCGGTCGGGTTGACCAGAAACTCGTTGTTGCTCTTCAGCGCGGTGTTCACCAGGAACAGCAGCGGGTAGAGGTAGATCACGATCACCAGGGCCATCAGCGCGTACGACGCCACGGCCAGGCCGTGGTTGCGCGGCGCACCCACCGATTCGGCGGCGGGACCTCGTCCGGACGGGGCGGTGCTCGCGCCCGCCGGTACGGCGGCGACCGGCATGGTGCTCACAGCGCGGTCTCCCTTCTGCGCAGGTAGGCCAGGGTGGCCAGCGAGATGATCGCCACGATGATGAACTGCACCACCGCGATAGCGGCGGCGTACCCCTGCGACTGGACGGCGCCGCCCTGCGGCCCGCCGAAGCCCTGGGTGAAGATGGCCAGGCTGAGCACCTGGGTCGCGGGGTTGATCGGCCCGGTCAGCACGTAGATCAGCTGGTAGCTCTGCAGGGCCCCGATGATGCAGAGCAGGGTGTTGGCGGTGACGGACGGCGCCAACAGCGGGATCGTCACGTGCCGCAGCTTCTGTCCTCCGGTGGCGCCGTCGATGTCGGCCACCTCGTACAACTCCTGCGGAATCGCCTGCAGGCCGGCCAGGTAGATCACCACCGCGACCCCGATGCCGCTCCACACCTGCACCAGGATCACCAGCGTCATGGCCAGGGACGGATCGCCGAAGAAGGCGCTGGACGCCCCGAACATGCCCCATAGCTGCGCGGCCGGGCCCGCGGACGGGTTGAAGATCAGCGAGAAGATCAGGCCGATCACGGTGACGCCCAGAATGGTCGGCAGAAACACCACCGCCCGGGCGAAGTTGCGGCCCTTGAGTCGCTGGTTCAGCAGCACCGCGATCAGCAGGGCGATCACGTTTTGAAAGATGGTCACCGCGAAGGCGAACACGAACGTGTTCTGCAGTGCCGCCACGTTGTAGGCGAGCTGGGCGGAACTGAAGAACGTCCGATAGTTGTCGAGCCCCACCCAGCGCACCGGCAGAAACGGCAGCGAGCGAATGTCGGTGAACGAGATCACCACAATGCCGACGGCCGGAATCAGCGAGAACACCACGATCAACGCCATCCCGATGGCGAAGGTCAACTGGGCGGTCCAGCGCCGTCCGAAGACGATGTAGCTGTTGCTCACAACGCGCTCCTGATCGTGTGGGTGAAAGGCCGGATCGGACGCGTACCGTCATCCGACCCGGCCACCCGGGGGAGGAAACTACTTGCCGGCTTCCCAGTCCTTCTGGGACGCATCGGCCGCGGCCTGGGCGTCCATCGATCCCATCGGCTTGACCGCGCTCCAGTTGAACGGAAGGGCCGCCGCCTGGCCGGCCTTGGTGTTGGCGATCCAGATGGTGTCCCAGGCGGGCTCGAACTGCTTGGTGTACGTGGCGATCTCGGCGTAGAACGGGTCGCCCTCGACACCCTCCTGCGAGGGCGCGAACCCGGCCTCGTCGTTGAACAGCTTGTAGTTGTCGGCGAAGAAGGCCAGCCACGCCATGGCGGCGTCCTTGTTCTTGGCGTTGCTCGGCACCGCCAGGCTCAACTCGACCTTGCCGCCCAGGTAGGCGTTGTCGGCGGCATTGTCGCTGGCCGGCAGCGGAAAGTACCCGAAGTCGACCTTGTCGGCCTCGCGCAGCGAACCCACGTTCCAGGTGCCGTCCGAGATCATCGCGGCCTTGCCGGTGAGAAACTCCGAGGTCATCTGGTTGTAGTTCGAGCCGGCGAAGTTCGGCTGGCCGTAGGTGTAGATCTGCTGCACCTTCTTGAGCACCTCAAGCTGCTGGCCCTGGTTCAGCGCGACGGTGTGTTCGTAGAGGCCCTTGGCGAGGTCGTCCTTGTTCTGCGCGGTCGGGTACAGGCTCTGGACGACGCTCAGCATGACGATGCCCGCGGTGTCTTTGCCGCCGATCGAGATGGGTGTGATGCCCTTGGTCTTCAACTGGTCGAGCACCTTGATGAAGTCGCTCCAGGTGGTCGGAACCGTGATGTTGTTGTCGGCGAAGATCTTCTTGTTGTAGGTCAGGCCGGTGTAGTACGACAGGCCCGTCGGCACGGTGTAGTTGCGGCCGTTGTACGTGATCTTGTCGAGCACCGAGGCGTTGAACTTCTTCATGAACGCCTGGTCGGTCAGGTCGACGAACCCGCCCGCTTCGGCCAGCCGGGCGTCATCGCCCTTGTTGCTCTCGGGCACGTAGCTGGGCAACTGACGCGGGTTGGCCAGGCCGACGTCGATGGTGCCGGCGCGGGTGTCCAGGTCCCGGTGCCGGTAGCCGT
>DAOSUG010000010.1:0-13832 GCA_035378545.1 Micropruina sp.
CCGGCGTCAACGAAGATTTCAACCAGGCCTTGGAGCGGGCCGGCCGGGTGGCCGACTTCTTCGAGTTGGGCGAGTTGATGTGCATCGACGCCCTGCATCGCCGCGAATCGTGCGGCGGGCACTTCCGGGCCGAGTCGCAGACCCCCGATGGCGAGGCGCTTCGTCACGACGACGAGTTCCTCTACGTCGGAGCCTGGGAGTTCGCCGGCGACACACCGGTGCTGCACAAGGAACCCCTGGAGTACGAGTTCATCGAGCTGAAGCAACGGAGTTACAAGTGAACATCACTTTGCGTGTGTGGCGTCAGGCCCATGGCGCGACCAACGGCGGCATGCAGACCTACCAGCTGCAAGACGTCAGCCCCGACATGTCGTTTCTCGAGATGCTCGACCTGCTGAACGAGAAGCTGACCGTCGAGGGCATCGAGCCGGTCGCGTTCGACCATGACTGTCGCGAGGGCATCTGTGGCATGTGCGGAGTGGTGATCAACGGTTCGGCGCACGGACGGGGCGCGTCCCCGGTGCCGACCACCACCTGCCAGCTGCACATGCGTTCGTTCGCCGACGGGGCCACGATTGACGTGGAGCCCTGGCGGGCCGGCGGCTTCCCGGTGATCAAGGACCTGGTGGTCGATCGCACTGCCTTCGACCGCATCATTCAGGCGGGCGGCTTCATCTCGGTCAACACCGGCTCGGCGCCGGACGCCAACGCGGCGCCGGTGTCGAAGGTGGACGCCGACCGGGCCTTCGACGCGGCCACCTGCATCGGCTGCGGTGCCTGTGTGGCGGCCTGCCCGAACGGTTCGGCGATGCTGTTCACCTCGGCCAAGATCACCCATCTGGCGATGCTTCCGCAGGGCCAGCCGGAACGCTGGTCGCGGGTCAAGGGCATGGTGGCGCAGCACGACGCCGAGGGCTTCGGTAACTGCACCAACATCGGTGAGTGCGCGGCGGTCTGCCCCAAGGAGATTCCGCTCGACACGATCAGCCAGCTCAACCGCGAGTTGATGCATGCGCTGTTCAAGAAGGACGCCAAGTAGGCATTCGACGAAGGTCCCCGGGGCCCTGGTGGGTCGCGGGGACCTTCGCCCTGCTCAGGCTCGTCCGGATTCGTTGGCGACCGTTCTCGCGCACTTTCTGGGGACGGTTCTCACACCGGTGCTGGTCGCCCTGACGCGTGTGTCGCGGAATCGGGTTTCACCACCACCCCGCGCGACGCCGCGGGCCGGTGCTGACAGGCGTATTCCGGGCCGGCGAGGAGCAGAACGTCGCGGCAAGGGTTGGGAGAGCGGCCTCCGAGCCGAGCTGAGAAACGTCCCCGGACCAGACGAGCGAAGTTCCCGGCCAGTGATGTCGTGTCCCCGACTCAGCCAGCGTGCACCCGTACTACCCCCGCACGATTACGGGTCGGACGAGTGGATGTGGCAGACTTGATCCTTGGTGCCGGACGCCCCTGCCACAGGGGGAAGGTGTCCACCCGCATCACCCATTGATCCACCACGAGGTGTCCTGTGGCACCGGCGAGGAAATCCCCATGAACAAGATCGTTGCCGAGGTCACGCAGGCCTCCCTCCGCTCCGACATTCCCGACTTTCGTCCGGGCGACTCCGTGCGCGTGCACGTGAAGGTCGTCGAGGGCAACCGCTCCCGCATCCAGGTGTTCGCCGGCGTGGTGATCGCTCGCAACGGCAGCGGCATCGGTGAGGCGTTCACGGTGCGCAAGGTCAGTTTCGGCACCGGCGTCGAGCGCACGTTCCCGCTGCACTCCCCGATCATCGACAAGATCGAGGTCGAGCGCCACGGTGACGTCCGCCGCGCGAAGCTGTACTACCTGCGTGGGCTGCGCGGCAAGGCTGCCAAGATCAAGGAGAAGCGGGACCGCTGATCCTCTGACCCGGCTCCGGTACTTCAGGCAGGAGACCCGCGGTGAGCGAAACACCCACCTCCGGCAAGCCATCGGCCGGCCGGGTGGCCGGGGCATGGGCCAAGGAGATCGCCATCGTGGTGGTCGGGGCCCTGATCGCCTCGACCCTGCTGCGGCTGTTCGTCGCGCAGATGTTCGTCATTCCGTCCGGGTCGATGGAGAACACCCTGCAGATCCGCGACCGGGTGATGGTGCAGAAGGTGGCCGGCTGGTCGCGTGGCGACATCGTCGTCTTCCGCGACACCCAGGGTTGGTTGGCTGACCCCGCCGAAGAGACAGATCCGGTCCGCAAGGCGCTGATCTTCATCGGCCTGGCGCCCGATGAAAGCTCGAACCATCTGATCAAGCGTGTGATCGGCCTGCCCGGCGACCATGTGAAATGCTGCGATGCGCAGGGGCGCATCACCGTCAACGGCCAACCCCTGGACGAGTCCGGGTATCTGTTCTCCGAGAACGGCGAGACGGTCGCGCCGTCGGATTTTCCCTTCGACGTGATCGTGCCCAAGGATCGCATCTGGGTGATGGGCGACCACCGCAACAACTCCCAGGATTCCCGCTGTCACCTCTCCGAAGGCACCGGCGGCATCGCGGCATTCGTGCCGACCGCCAACGTGGTGGGTTCGGCCGTCGCGGTGGTCTATCCGTTCGACCGTTGGCGAACCCTGCCCCGTCCCTCGACGTTCGACCAGGTTCCCGCTGCGAGCGGCCCCGCCCCCGACACCCCGGTGATCACCGGTCCGATCCCGAACTGCTGAGGTGCCATGCCCTTCGTGTTGCGGCGGGACGCGGGACTGTACGGCTATGAGCGGGCTCTGCGTCGGGCCGGCTTCGCGCTGATCGCAGGTGCTGACGAGGCCGGACGGGGGGCGTGTGCCGGCCCCCTGGTGGCCGCGTCGGTGATTCTGGGCAGCACGCCCGGTTCACACGTGCAGGGCCTGAAGGATTCGAAACTGCTCACGCCTTTGCAGCGTGAACGCTGCTACGACGAGATCGTCGCCAAGGCGATCGCCTGGTCGGTGGTGTTGATCGATCCTGGCGAGTGCGACCGGCTGGGCATGCACGTGTCGAACATCCAAGCCTTGCGGCGAGCGGTCTGCCGGTTGGATGTGCGCCCCGACTTCGCGTTGACCGATGGTTTCGGCGTGGACGGGCTGGGCGTGCCGTCGCTTGCCGTCTGGAAGGGGGACGCGGTTGCAGGTTGCGTGGCGGCCGCTTCGGTGATCGCGAAGGTGACGCGCGACCGCCTCATGTGTGCGGCGCACGAGCGCTGGCCGCAGTATCGATTCGACGTGCACAAGGGGTATTGCACGCCCCTGCACCAGCAGCATTTGACTGCCAACGGCCCCTGCGAGATTCACCGCTGGTGCTTCGAGAATGTGCGCCGGGCGGCCGGTGTGCCGGATGCGCCTCCGGCGGGCTGAGCGGCAACAGAGTTTCTGAAATCACGACACCAGCGCGCACCTCGACCGGCGACACGCCGGGTACGGGTGCCACTCAGGCGGGTGATTTCAGACCGCCCCCTCACGAGCGCCGCCCTGTTGCCCCGGTTCGTGGCGTTTGTTGCGGGTGTCCACGCCGAGGCTCGTGCGCCAGCCCCTGGCCCGCGCGCCCGACAACCACGAGTAGAGTGGCCACGCTATGAGCGCCGAAGATCTTGAACAGTATGAGAGCGACCTCGAACTCCAGCTCTACCGGGAGTACAAGGACGTGGTCGGCATCTTCACCTATGCGGTCGAGACCGAGCGGCGCTTCTACCTGTGCAACGCGGTCGACCTGAAGGTGCGCACCGAGGGTGGCGACGTGTACTACGAGGTGTCGATGGGCGACGCCTGGGTGTGGGACATGTACCGGCCGGCCCGATTCGTGAAGTCGGCCAAGGTGCTGACGTTCCGTGATGTCAGCATCGAAGAGATCGCCCACGCCGACCTCAAGGTGCCAGAGAACCTGTAGAGAAGGCCTCCGACCGCCTGTCCCCGATTGGTTGGGCCTCGCTGGGTTCACCTGAGCAGATCGCGCGATGTGCTGCGCTCGTGCTGAGCGCCGTCGGTGAGGTCATCCCGCAAGGACCTTCCCGGCCGATCGCTGCAACCGTTCGAGCAGCGCGCGGGTGGCGGACACCTGTTCGGCGCCCTCGCGGTGCAGGGCGCCGACGGTGCGGCGTCCGAACAGCTCTGAGTCACTCACAGTCACGCCGGGGTGCAGGAAGGCCCGCATCGCCAAGGCCGGAAGCGCGGTGATGCCCAGGCCGCGCGCGACCAGGTTCTGCACCACCACGTAGTCATCACTCTCGAAGCTGATCCGCGGCTCGAAGCCGGCACGCCGGCAGCAGGTGACCAGGTGGCCGCGGCAGCGTGGGCACCCGGCGATCCACGTTTCATGCTGCAGGTCGGACGGGCGCTCGTGCGCGCCGCTCGCCACCACCAGCTGCACCGCCTCGTCACCCAGGGGCACCCACGCGAGATCCCCCGCGTCCTCGGGGGCGCGTAGGCGCTCGTCGCCGACGCCGGCGTCCGGATACGAGAAGACCACCGCCACGTCCGCCTCACCCTGTCGGATCGCCGCTGCGGCCTCGGGGGGCTCGGCTTCGACCATCTCGACGGCGACGCCCGGGTGATCGTCGGCGAGCGCCGCGAGGGCGTCCGGAACCAACGTCGCGGCGGCGGACGGGAACGCGACCAGCCGAACCCGCCCGGCGCGCAGGTGAGCCAACCCGGCCAGTTCCTCGCTCGCCATGTGCAGGTGCGCGGCGATGCCGTCGGCCCGGGCGAGCAGCCGCTGACCCGCCTCGGTGAGCGTGATGCCGCGGGCGCCACGCAGCACCAGGGGCATCCCTGCCTCACGCTCGAGCGCGCGCAGCTGCTGGCTCACCGCCGGCTGGGTGGTGGCCAACTCGCGGGCAGCCGCGCTGAGCGACCCGGTACGGGCCACGGCGCGGAACAGCAGCACTCGGCGAGGATCCATTCCCCAAGTCTGTCTTATGGGTGCTTCAAGTAACAAAGGTCTACCTATGACCCTCTGACTCCGCCACAGTTGCCACATGAGAACCATCGGCCTGATCGGCGGCATGAGCTGGCATTCCACGATGACCTACTACCGACTACTGAACGAGTCGGTGGCCCGCGAGCTGGGTGGTCATTCGAGCGCGCGCATCGTGCTGCAGTCGCTCCACTTCGCCGAGATCCGCGAGTGCCAGTTGAGCGGTGACTGGTCACGTGCCGAACGGATTCTGACCGAGGCCGCACTCGCCTGCCAGGGGGGTGGGGCCGACGTGGTCGCGATCTGCACCAACCTCATGCACAAGGTGGCGCCGGGGGTGGAGGCGTCGTTGAACGTGCCGCTGCTGCACATCGCGGACGCCGTCGCGGCCGAGGCCGACCGGCGAGACTGGACGCGGCTCGGCATTCTGGGCGCCGGCTGGACCATGCGTGAGGATTTCTATGCCACGCGCCTGGCCCGGCACGGCAAGACGGCGGTGGTGCCGGGTGCCGACGACTGCGACCTGGTGGACCGGGTGATCTTCGACGAGTTGACCAGGGGAGTGGTCCGCGAGGAGTCCAGGCGGGCCTTTCTGCGGGTGATCGAGCGACTGGCGGCTGCCGGGGCGCAGGCGGTGGTGCTGGCTTGCACCGAGATCGGCCTGCTGCTCGAACCCGGCACGGCCCGGCTGCCGATGATCGACAGCGCCGAGGTGCACGCCAACGAACTGGGACGGCTTGCGGTGGCGGTCACCGCGTGATCAGTGGCCGTTGACGAGTCCGCCTGGCCGGCCGCTGACACTTTGAACACTTCTCGACTCTCGGGCACAAGCTGAGGACGTGGAGAAATCGGCGGTCGGACGGGCGGGCGAGGTGGCGGCGGTGCAGCACCTGGTGACCCGGGGCTACACCATCGTTGAGCGCAACTGGCGCTGCTCGCTGGGCGAGGTCGACATCATCGCGCAGACCCCGGGCGCCGAGCCCGTGCTGGTGTTCTGCGAGGTCAAATGTCGCACCGGGCTCGGCTACGGCGACCCGCTCGAGGCCATCACCTGGCGCAAGCTTGCCCGGCTGCGTCAGCTCGCGCTCACCTGGCTCGGCGAGCAGCCGGGCTGGGTGCCCCGCTATCGGGTGGACGCCATCGGGGTGCTGCTGCCCCGCAGCGGCCGTCCACAGGTCACGCATGTCGAGGGGGTGGGTGCATGAGTACGGCACGCGCCTTCTCGGTGGCGCTGGTGGGGGTCGAGGGTGCCATCGTCGAGGTCGAGGCGGCCCTCGGCGGCGGTCTGCCGCGCATGGTGATCGTCGGTCTGGCCGACGCCGCTCTGGGCGAGGCTCGCGAGCGGTGCCGGGCGGCGGTGCATTCGCAGGGGCTCGGCTGGCCCACTCAACTGGTCACGGTCAATCTGTCGCCCGCCACGCTGCCCAAGGCCGGCTCACACTTCGACCTGGCGATCGTCACGTCGGTCTGCGCGGCGGCCGACCGCTTCGACTCTGCCGTGCTCGACGGCATGGTCCTGCTGGGTGAGCTGGGTCTCGACGGGCGGGTGCGCTCGGTGCGGGGGCTGTTGCCGGCGCTGCTCGCGGCCGTCGCGTCCGGCTTTCACACCGCGGTGGTCCCGGCCTGCCAGCTCCGTGAGGCGCGTCTGGTCGACGGGCTGACCATCTGGGGCGTCGATGACCTGCTCGATCTGGTGGCGGTGCTCGTCGGCGATCCGCCGCCCCAGGTCGTCCGGGCACCTCAGCAGGCCGTCGATACCACCGAGCCGGTGAAAGATCTCAGTGACGTGATGGGCCAGCTCGAGGCCAAATGGGCGCTCGAGGTCGCGGCCGCGGGCCGCCATCACGTGTTTCTGCACGGCCCGCCGGGCGTCGGCAAGACCCTGCTCGCCGAGCGGCTGCCGGGGCTGCTGCCCGACCTCGGTCAGTCCGAAGCCCTTGAGGTGTCGGCCATTCACTCGCTGGCGGGGTTGCCGCTCAGCGACGGACTGGTTCGCCGGCCGCCGTATGCCGATCCGCACCACTCGGCCTCACTGGCCAGCATCGTCGGCGGCGGTGCTCGCATGGCGCTGCCGGGCAGCATCAGCCGGGCCCATCGCGGTGTGCTGTTCCTGGATGAAGCGCCAGAGTTTTCGCCCAGGGTGCTCGAGGCCCTGCGGGTGCCGTTGGAATCCGGACGGGTGGTGCTCGGCCGAGCGATGGTGCATGCGGTCTATCCGGCCAGTTTTCAGTTGGTGCTGGCCGCCAACCCCTGCCCGTGCGGTAACGCAGGCACCCGGGGTGCCGAGTGTCGCTGCGCACCCATGGCGGTGCGCCGCTATGCCGAGCGCATCTCGGGTCCGATCCTCGACCGCGTCGACATTCATCATCACCTGGCGCCGATGAGCCGCACCTACCTCAAGGCGGCCAAGGCGACCGGCGAGAGTTCCGCCGCTGTTGCCGAGCGCGTCGGTGAGGCGCGAGCGCGACAACAGCAGCGGCTGGCCGAGCACGGGTGGCTGACCAACGGCGAGGTGCCCGGCCCCGCCCTGCGGCGGCTCCTGCCGCTGCCGAAGGGTGTCGATCTGCTCGATGAGGCGGTCAGCCGTGGACGGTTGTCGGCACGCGGTGTCGACAAGGTGATCAGGCTCTCGTGGACGATCGCCGACCTGGCCGGGGCCGACCTGCCCACTCGCGACCATCTGCACACTGCCCTGGCTATGCGACGCGGCGAGCAGCTGGGCGAGGTGACCCGTGCACGAGCGTGAGGCGCGTATGGCGTTGTGTTGCGCGGTCGAGCCAGGTAGCCGCGAGTTGGCCGCGCTGGTCGACCGGCACGGGGCCGAGGCGGTGTGGCGATCGCTGCTGAAGCCGGGTTCGCCGTCGCGGTGGGCGGCCCGCGCGCAACGACTCGATCTGGCGGCCGTCGGTCGTGCCACCGAACGCTTCCGGCTGAGGTTCGTCATACCTGGCGATGACGACTGGCCGGGCGGGCTGAGTGATCTGGCCGACTGCGAACCGGTGCAAGACCTGGGCGGTGCGCCCTTCGGCTTGTGGGTGAAGGGCCAGATGGCCCTGGTCGAGGCCGTCGCGCGTTCGGTGTCGATCGTCGGGGCCCGGGCGTGCACGGCCTATGGCCAGACGGTGACGACCGACTTGGCGGCCGGGCTGGGCACGCACGGCATCACGGTCATCAGTGGGGGCGCCTACGGCATCGACGCGGCCGCGCACACCGGTGCGCTCGCGGCCGATGCGCCCACCGTTGCGGTCATGGCGGGGGGCCTCGACAAGCCGTACCCGAGCGGTAACAGCGCGCTACTGCAGCGGGTGGCCAATCACGGCCTGCTGGTCAGCGAACTACCGCCCGGCGAGCATCCCACCAGGGTGCGGTTCCTCGCCCGCAACCGGCTGATCGCCGCACTGACACCCGCCACCATTCTGGTCGAAGCGGCCTTGCGCAGCGGGGCGCGCAACACGGTCAGTTGGGCGAGCGCCTGCCGCCGCCTGGTGCTGGCGGTGCCGGGCCCGGTGTACAGCGCCACCTCGGCCACCCCGCACCGGTTGATCCGTGAAGCCGAGGCGGTGCTGTGCGCCGGCGTCGAGGACGTTCTCGAACTCGTTGGCCCGCTCGGCCGCAGGCCGGCGCACCGTCCATCCCAGCACCGGACTCTGGACGACCTGTCGCCCGACGAACTCGCCGTTTTCGAGGCGCTTCCCGCACGCGGCCTGGTGGCCTCGGGTGAGGTGTCCCTGAAAGCGGGCGTTCCGCTGGGCAGTTGCCTCGGGGTGCTCGACCGGCTCGCCGAGCGGGGACTGGTCGCCCAGGGGGTCGACGGTTGGCGGTTGGCCAAGGCGTCGTTCGGGGCCTCGGTCGAGGGGGCGTGAAAGCGAGGCCGGGGCACCGCGTCGCTGCGCATCCCGCGCTGCTCGAGGTGGCCGGCGAGGCCTTCCGCGTCGTGCGTCTCGGATTGATTGGTAGCGGGCGCGGAGAACTGCGGCGGTGGCACACGCACCGATGCCACCGGCCACTCCCGCCGGGTGCTGGTACACGGCTTCGTGGTGCACCCGCCGTCTTCGTGGTGCACCCGCCGTCTTCGTGGTGCACCCGCCGTCCTCGTGGTGCACCCGCCCGTCGGCAGTGGTCCACATGCCCGTCGACGTGTGATCGGGGCTCGCCGAGTCACTCGCGCGGGTGACTGACACAACAGCAATCGCGGTCTATCGTTTCTGATGTCGGGGGGACAAGAAGAGACGCTGATGGCCGGGTCGTTCAATACTGGGGGGTACGGAACGACCCGGCCAACGGCGTCCCACGTAGCCATCACGCAACGTGCGATGGGTGTGCACTTTGTGCGCGCAGGGCCTGAGGCCCGAATGCGTGCAGGGTCCAGACATGTGGATCCCCGTGACGTCACCGTGCCCAGCCTCCCAGCGTGAAAGGTACGAGACCCATGCTGGAATACCGCCGAAGCTGTGAGCGCTGCGGCCGCGAGTTGTCAATCGATGACCACGAGGTCTACATCTGCTCCTTCGAATGCACCTGGTGTGCCGAGTGCGTAGCCGGCTTTCCACGCGGTACCTGTCCCAATTGCGGGGGCAACCTCGCGCTGCGGCCGATCCGTCCACGGCATCTGACCTCCGCCGTGACGACGGCCACCACCACGGGGCAGCATCCGCACTCCGACTGCCGTCGCTATCTGGCGCGAACGGCCTGAGCCACCACGATCCGTTCCGGGGACTGGCTGACCGGGCCCTGGGACAGCCGACTGTCCCGCCCTGTTCGCTCCGCGCGTGCTGTGGGTCAGCCCTCAGGTGGCGAGCTTGGGTCGTAGCGTCGCGAGGATGGTCGCCGTAGGGCACCCGCCTGAAGCGGACGACCGCCAAACCTACCGCCTCGCGCACGTGTCTCGGACGTAGCCGCCTTCGTGGCAGGTGACTGCCTCGCGCAGGCAGTTGCGCGTCCGGAACGCAGTCACGTCGGGGGCGAGGGCTTCACTGGATACGTTGCCCGCTACCAGCCGGGACGAACACGCCTGGTGACAGCGTCGCCGAGCCACACGAGCGCACCACCAGGTCTCGGGGGCGACCCGTCGCTGCCATGCGGGCACGCCGACGGCCATGGATGCGTCGCACAGCCTGCGGGCCGGTAAGCTTCCTGGGTGCTCATCATTGGCATCATCCTGTTCGGCATGGTCGTCGGCGCCGGCGCCCAGCTCATCCTCGGCAAGAAGCCGGTCAACTGGCCGATGGCGTTCGCGTCCGGGCTGGCGGGATCGTTCGTCGGTGGGCTGCTGATCAGCCTGTTGTCCGGCGACGGCCTTGAACTGCGTCCCTCGGGTCTGATCGGGTCGCTGGTGGGCGCGGTGATCGTGACCGGCGTGTGGCAGTGGTGGCAGTCCCGCTCGGCCACCACCTAGGAATTGTCCGAGCATCGCCCGCATCGTCCGGTGATGAATCGGGCGCTCAGCGGCTTCACCTCCACGATCTTCGCCGAGATGTCCGCCTTGGCGACCGCCACCGGTTCGGTCAATCTGGGGCAGGGTTTTCCCGACTACGACGGGCCCGCCGGCATGCTCGAGCGCGCGCAGCGCGCCATCGCCGAGGGAGTCAACCAGTACCCGCCGGGCCCGGGCACGCTCGAACTTCGCACCGCGATCGCCGCGCACCAGCAACGCTGGTACGGCGTCGCGCTCGACCCCGAGCGTGAGGTGCTGGTCACCGCCGGAGCGACCGAGGGCATCGCGGCCGCCATGCTGGGCCTGCTCGAGCCCGGCGATGAGGTGCTGCTGCTCGAGCCCTACTACGACTCGTACGCGGCCACCATCGCGCTGGCCGGTGCCGTGCGACGTCCGGTTCGGCTCGAAGCCCCGGACTTCGCACTGCCGCGAGAGCGCCTCGCCGCCGCCGTCGGGCCGCGCACCCGGCTGCTGTTGCTGAACTCGCCGCACAATCCGACCGGCATGGTGCTCAGTGCCGACGACCTGGCATTCGTGGCCTCGTTGGCGGTGCGGCACGACCTGATCGTGGTCACCGACGAGGTGTATGAACACCTCATCTTCGACGGCGTCTCGCACGTGCCGCTGTGCACCCTGCCGGGAATGTTCGATCGCACCCTCACGATCAGCTCCGCGGGCAAGGCGTTCTCGGTGACCGGGTGGAAGATCGGCTGGGTGAGCGGCCCGGCGGAGCTGGTGGCCGCGGTGCGGGCCGCCAAGCAGTTTCTTACCTACGTCAACGGGGCACCCTTTCAGCCGGCGGTGGCGGAGGCGCTCGGACTGGACGATGCCTTCTTCACCACCCAGCGGCGGGCGCTGCAAGCCAAGCGTGATCGGTTGACGGACGGCCTGCGCACCGCCGGCTTCGCCGTGACCCGCCCGTCGGGCACCTACTTCGTCGTCGCGGAGGGCCGTCCTCTCGGTTTCGACGACGGCTACGCGCTGTGCCGCGAACTGCCCGAGCTGTGCGGGGTGGTCGCGGTGCCCCTGTCGGTGTTCTACGACGACGCGGACGGAGTCGGCAGCCTGGTGAGGTTCGCGTTCTGCAAGCGCGACGAGGTGCTGGACGAAGCGGTCACGCGGCTGGCGCGGCTCGCCGGCTGACCCGGGTCCCGTTGCGGCGCCTCACCGGCTACAGCCTGCATCGACCGGGGGGCCACACCGATCCCGGATCCAGGTCGAAGCGCCAGCCGGCTCGGAGCGGCTCCCCTCCGCCCGCGTGCCAGGTCGAGCGCCACCGGTTCGGAGCGCACCCATCCATGCGCCCTTTGGTCGGTCACTCTCAGCAGAGGCCCGGTGTGCTCTCGGGTGGGCCGGATTTCTGCCCCGTGCGGCACGAGTTGGTGAGCTGGCTTCGGTGGGTCGTGCTGGAGCGGGTGGGTTTTGCTACCGCAGTCGGTGTCAAAACCCACCCGCAAAGAAGAACCTGATCAATCCTGGGCCGAGCTTGTCGCGACCGTCCATGCGGGGCTTCCAGTTATCGACACGCTCAACCAACGACTCGTGAACGAGCGCTCTGCACCCGGGCCCACCTATGCCGACCGACTGCGTGACCCCGTCCGGTCGCCCGCTGCGAGGCCCGCGCCGGCCAGGCGTCCGATCGTCCGCGCGCGCCGGCGTGCTGCCCGACCGTCGTCAGCCGCTCGGGACGCCTGCCAGCGGATCCGTGCTCAGGCGGCTCTGGCCGAGGTGTCGATCAGGCCGAGCCGTTCGAAGGCGACCACCAGGCCGTCCCGCTCGGGCGGGGGCACGATCAGGTCGGCACCGGCGAGCAACTCGGGGACGCCGCCCTCGATCGCCACTCCGGTACCGGCGTAGGCCACCATCTCGAGATCGTTGTGGCTGTCGCCGATGGCGATGATGTCGTCGCGGTCGATGCCGAAGTGCTGCTCGACCACCGCGATGCCCACCGACTTGTTGACGTCGCTCAGAAAGAACTCGCCGCCGCGCTCACCCAGCGACCCGATCGAACTCGGCACCACAGCCACCTCGGGCGCGAGTTGGGCACCGATCCAGCTGGTCGGAACGGCGCAATCGAAGCAGGTGATCTTAGCGAACGATTCGGACGCCGGGTCGTCCGAGACCCGTAGCGGGTCAAGAATGCCGTCCGCCGCTTCGCCGAAGCTCGGCCCGTGCTCGGCGCCGGTCAGCAGGGCGACCAACCGCTGCTTCATGCCCGGACCGACGTACGCGGCGTCCGGTCCCTCGAGAATGTAGACCGCCTCGTTGGCGTCCAGCAGCGTGATGGTGCGCGCCGCCAACTCCGACGAGAAGCGCCGGTCGGCGAGCACCTCGCCCTCGACCTCGACGTAGCCGCCCGCGGCCGCGACCAGGCCGTCGAAGACCTCGACATCCTCGGGGGTGACCAGTGCCTTCGGACGCCCGGTGCACAGCAGCACCCGATGGCCGTTGCGCTGCGCCTCACGCACTGCCCGGACGTGCGCCGGTGGCACCACCCCGTTGTGTGCATAGGTTCCGTCGAAATCGAGAAATACGGTTTTGCCCACGAGGGGGAGCACTCCTTTGGCGGTGAAGCCCGCTGGTATCGGCGAAGCAGTAGCTGTTGAAGCTTGTACTACTTCATTCTAGCCGATCCGACGAAAATACGTGGACGCCCCGGCCGGCGGCCGTGCTCGGACGCCGGCCGGGTGCGGAATCACGCCGAGTAGTCCGCGGCCAGCGAGGCCAACAACCGCGCGCCGTAGCCGGTGGCTCCGGATGAGCGCCACGAGTCGTCGGCATCGGTCGACATGGTGCCGGCGATGTCGATGTGCGCCCAGGGCGTGCCGTCCACGAACTCCTCCAGGAACAACGCCGCCGTGGTGCAGCCGGCGAAGCGTCCGCCCAGATTGGCGATGTCGGCGATCTCGGAGTCGAGTTGCTTGCGGTACTTGCGCTCGAGCGGCAGTTGCCACACCGGTTCGTCCGTGGCGGCGGCCGCGGCGCTCACCCGATCGACCATCGCCTGGTCGTTGCCGAGAATGGCGGCTCGCGACTGGCCCAGCGCCATCAGGGCCGCGCCGGTCAGGGTGGCGATGTCGACGATCGCGTCGACCTTGGCCTCGACGGCCAGGGCGAGACCGTCCATCATTGCCAGCCGGCCTTCGGCGTCGGTGTTCTTCACCTCGACGGTGGTGCCGTTGCGACAGGTCAGCACGTCGCCCAGCTTGTACGAACTGCCCGAGGGCATGTTGTCGGTGCAGCACAACCACCCCGTGACGGCCGCCGTGGCGCCGAGATCGCGCAAGGCGGTGAACGCGCCGAGCACGGCCGCCGCGCCGCCCATGTCGATCTTCATCAGCAGGTGCATGGGGTCGGACGGTTTGAGGCTGATGCGCCCGAGTCGTACATGATGCCCTTGCCGACCAGGCCCAGGTGCCCCGACGGCTCACCCTGCGGGCTGTAGCTGAGCACGATCAGGCGGGGCTCTTCGGCGCTGCCCGCGTTGACCCCGAGAATG